>NZ_WBYY01000051.1:0-18461 GCF_048985645.1 Exiguobacterium sp. A1_3_1
GAGATGTGTATAAGAGACAGGGATAGGACGTTGCCAGGCACTTGACCGATCTGCAGATTGCAGGTCGGTTTTTTGTTGTGGAAAAGGAAAAACTGACCGAATGACAGCCAGTTTTAAAATACGACATCTATATTAAATTCAAGATGTTGTTTCGATAAGACGAGGGATGACGTGTTTTAACAGCGCAGCGGCTCTTGCTTCAAGTAGTTCTGGTAGTTGATCGAGTGGAAAATAACGAAGATCTAGGCTTTCTCCATCTGTCATTTGTAATGCACCTGATATTCCTTTTGCTTGAAAGAGATGAATCACACTATAGGTTTGATCGCCATTTGGATAACGGAAGAAGTAATCAGGACCCGAGAAGACGTCTAGCAGCTGAACGCTGCGTGCTTGAAGTCCGGTTTCTTCCTGTAATTCACGCATCGCGACTTCTTCAAGTGTCTCACCTGGTTCCATCGAACCACCGGGAAGTCCCCAACTGTGGGTATCCGAACGATATTGAAATAGCAGTTCATGTTGTGGATTTATGACGAGTACGGTCGCACCCACGCTGATTAACGGTCGGTTGCCTACGATTTTTCGTAAATCTAATAAGTATCCCATCTGCTCACTCCTTTCGTATCAGTATAGAAGAATATTCATTATGACAGTTAGTAAAAAGAAATAAGGCAAAAAGACTTGCCAATTTAAAAGACACATGTTATATTAATATCTGTCGAAACGTTATATCATCGCGGGGTGGAGCAGTCTGGTAGCTCGTTGGGCTCATAACCCAAAGGTCGTCGGTTCAAATCCGGCCCCCGCAACCAATTTTAAACTTAACTTCAACTTTACTACGAAACGTTCAGCGTTTCGTATTTTTTTTTGCCTTTTTCGTCCGGTACAATAGAGAAGGACAAACAGTACGTATTAAGGAGGAGACATCGTATGATAGAACTGGAAATGAACAGCTTGGAAGAAACGACTGCCTTGGCTCTTGAACTCGGACGACGTGCTGAAGCAGGGATGGTCATTACGCTCGATGGGGATTTAGGTGCTGGGAAAACGACTTTTACGCAAAGCTTTGCGAAAGGATTAGGTGTGACGCGTCACGTCAACAGCCCTACCTTTACGATCATGAAAGTCTATACGGGACGTCTTCCTCTTTATCATATGGATGTTTATCGCCTGGAAGGTTCCGGTGATGATATCGGACTTGAAGAATATTTGAATGGTGAAGGCGTCGCCGTCGTCGAGTGGTCTGAGTTAATTGCGGACAGTCTTCCACCTGAACGGTTGGCAATCACGATTACGCGAACAGGTGATGATAGTCGACGTTTTGAGCTGACGCCGATCGGAGAACGATACATTACATTATGTGAGGGATTGAAATCATGAAAATCGTAGCCATTGATACATCGACGAAACAATTATCAGTCGCTCTTTCAGACGGGAAACAGATTGTAGCAGAAGCTTCTTACGTCACGTCTTTGAATCATGCGACGAAACTCATGCCGTTGCTTGAGCGCTTGATGGTAGAAGCAAAATGGACACCGGCTCAACTGACACGCATCGTTGTTGCTGACGGTCCTGGTTCTTATACGGGATTACGGATTGGAGCGACTACAGCGAAGACGCTTGCCTATACACTCGGTATCGAGCTCGTTGCTATCTCGACACTTGAACTGATGGCAGCTTCGACTGGTCATACAGGACGCGTTGCGGCGATTCAAGATGCGCGGCGTGGAGCAGGGTTTGTCGGAGTGTACGACGCCGGGAAACGAATTGGTGAAGAACAGCATGTCGAGATTGCGTCCTTTGTAAAGACGTTAACGCCAGATACGCTCGTCACAGGAGACGTCGAGGCGTTCGAAGAGATTCTTCAGCCCTTCGAAAAGGTGGCTCCTGCTTTCCGGACGCCACGTGCCGGCGTACTCGCTTTACTCGGTGCAACGCGTCAGACGGTCGAAGCACATGCGTTTGAGCCACGTTACCTGCGACTGGCTGAAGCAGAAGCGAAATGGATCGAGGCACAGCGTCATGAGTAAGGGCATTCGTCGCATGACCGTACAGGATGCTGCAGGTGTTCATGCGGTCGAACTCGAATCATTTGCGACACCGTGGACGCTAGATGCCTTCGAAGCGGAAATGACACAAAATCCGAATGCCTATTATGTCGTTGCCGATCAAGATGGTATCGTTGGGTTTGCTGGTCTGTGGCATATTGCGGATGAAGGACATATTACGAATATTGCCGTCAAGCAGTCGCATCGCGGACAAGGGCTCGGGGAAGACTTGCTAACGGCATTGATCGCCGTCGGTCGTGCGCTTGGTTTGCGGGCGATGACGCTTGAAGTACGTGTCTCGAACACACCAGCGCGGACTTTATATGAAAAACTCGGATTCCAGTATGTCGGTGTCCGAAAACGATATTATCAAGATAACAATGAAGATGCTGCCATCTACTGGCTGGAACTGGAGGGAGAAGACCTATGACACAACCATTGATTCTAGCAATCGAATCGAGTTGTGACGAAACGGCGGCTGCCGTCGTCCGTGGAGGAACTGACGTCTTATCGAACGTCGTCTCGTCTCAAATCGAAAGTCATAAACGTTTTGGTGGCGTCGTGCCTGAAGTGGCTTCACGGCATCACGTTGAACGGATCACATACGTCATCGATGATGCTTTGACGGAAGCAAACGTCACGATCGACGATATCGATGCGATCGCCGTCACGGAAGGACCTGGACTCGTTGGAGCACTACTCGTTGGTGTCAGCGCAGCGAAGGCACTCGCCTTTGCGCACAATAAACCATTAATTGGTGTTCATCATATCGCAGGTCATATCTATGCGAATCGTCTCGTGCAAGAGCTTGAGTTCCCGCTCGTCTGTTTGATTGCATCAGGTGGGCACACGGAACTGATCTACATGCCAGAAGACGGTGTATATGAAGTCATTGGTGAAACACGGGATGATGCCGCAGGGGAAGCATATGATAAAGTTGCTCGAACGTTGCAGTTACCGTATCCGGGTGGTCCACGGATCGATCAATTGGCACAGACTGGTCAGGATACGTTCCATTTTCCACGCGTCTGGCTTGAGAAGGACTCGTACGACTTTAGCTTCAGCGGTTTGAAGTCAGCGGTCATCAATGCCGTGCATAACGCCGAACAACGGGGAGAAACGATCATTCCGGAAGATTTAGCTGCAAGTTTCCAAGCGAGCGTCGTCGAGGTACTCGTGACAAAGGCGGTTCGTGCCGTGAAGGATAAAGGGGGACGTCAATTGCTACTTGCTGGTGGCGTCGCTGCTAACAAAGGATTACGCCAAGGTCTCGAAGCGGCGTGTGCGAAGGAAGGAATCGATCTCGTCATTGCGCCGATGCACCTGTGTGGAGACAATGCAGCGATGATCGGAGCGGCTGCGATTCATCCATATCGCGCGTTACGCTATTCGACACTTGCCATGAACGCAGAACCTGGGCTAGATTTAAAGTAAGGAATCCGAACAACTTGGGGGAAATGGAATGAAAAAAGTCATCATCGCATTGTTAGCGGTACTGGTCATCGTCGCGATCGGGCTTCAGATCCGAGAAATCGTCAACGCATACCAAGTCGCCTATAAGGAAGAACTCGTACCCGATAAAAAAGCGGTCGAGACGAATACGAAACAACGTCCACTTTACGAAATCGGACGAGCAGAAGGGGAAAAGACCCGGATTCAAAAGTTATATGCTTTTGATCAGACAGTCAATGGTAAGCTCAGTAACGTCGTCATCGTCGATCGGAAGTATGGTTTAACGAACAAGGCGAGTGATGATTATTTCATGATTGCTTCTGGAACACCGGTGACGGATCAAGAAAAGAAGTCATTCGAACCGATGATTCAAAAGATGGATGCAGAACAAGTCCAAGCCGAGGTGATCTCAAAGCACGAGGTGACGGCTGTTGAGAACAATAAAGAGCGGATGTTGACGTTATTTAAGGTCTTCTATAAAGATACGGATCAAAACGAATACCTCTTCTTCATCGAAAAAGAAGGCGGTCTGAAGCTCGATCTATTCAAGAAGGGTTACTCCCGTCTTTCGAATTACTGAAGACATGAAAACAGCGGATTCCTAAATAAGGAGTCCGCTGTTGTTCGTTCATTGCCATTCAGTGATACCCGTCAAGTCATCATAGATACGATCGGGATCGAGATTCAATTCCTCGACCGGAAGTCCATTTCGATTGATCCATGCCGTTTTGAAGCCGAAACTCTTCGCCCCGGTGATGTCCCAACCGTTCGAGGACATGAAGAGGATCTCCTCGCGTTTTAGACCGAGCGTGTTTAAGGCATGCATATAGGATGCAGGTGCTGGCTTATACTGTTTGATATCATCGACACTGACGAGATGTTCGAACCGATCGGCTAAGCCTGACTGCTCAATGAGCGGATCGAGCATATCATGGGAACCATTCGAGAAGACGACCAGACGTTTGTCCGCCATCGTCTCGAGAACGGAGCTGACTTCAGGATATACATCAAGCGTCAGGTACGTCTCCATTAAGGTCGTGATTTGTTCCTCGGTCACATGAAGCTTCAGTTCGAGTAACGTATAGCGGAGAGCATCTTGTGTCACTTGGCTGAACGGCACATACTGTCCGTTCAATTGTCGGAGGAAAGAGTACTCCAGTTGTTTCTCCCGCCAGCGTTTGCTGATCGCTTCTCCGTGATCCGGATAAAGCGCTTCGGCTTGTTCTTTGACGGAATGGACATCGAATAATGTACCGTAGACGTCAAAGACGAGTGCTTGAATCGTCATAAAACATTCATCTCACTTTCATAGAGTTTGCTTTAACGATTCCCTTACAGTACGGATTCAAACGACACTCAAGAATGAACCTGTTGTAAAAAGCGATGAAACGTTTGCGCGAATGCACGACAAGCGGCTTGTTTCTCCGGGGTATTCGGATCAAACTCAATCTTCAAGCCATCCGTGACGAGGGTCGCCCCAGCTTCTTTTAATGCGTCTTCAATCAAATCAACGGCTGCGCAGTACTTCGGATAATCAAGATCCCCCGAACCAAAAGCAGCCGCCGGTATCCCGTCTAAGGATTGTTCCCTTAGCTCCTCAACGAAGTCTTCTGCTTCATACGGTAAATCACCGTCTCCCCATGTATATGAGCCGAGTAATAGACCATCAAAACGTGATAAGTCCTCCCCGACGAATTGATCTAGTTCCGTGATCGTCACGTTGACACCGTGTTGCTCGAGTTCATGTTGAATGAGCGAGACGATATCTTCCGTATTACCGGACATGCTGACGAATCCAATCGCGATATGCATGCATTTTCCTCCTTTCACTGTACTTCTCTACTTTAATTGATAATGATTATCAATGTCAAAGGACATATAAAAAAGCACCTTCCGAAGAAGATGCTTTTCTATACATTAGTCTTGTAGTTCGGCCCATTCCTCAATGGAACGAATGACCGGTTCGAGTTGGCGCCCTTTGTCGGTCAAACTGTATTGAATCTTAATCGGACGATCGGGAATGACAGTCCGGATGACGATGCCTTCCGCTTCGAGCTCCTTCATACGTTCCGTGAGCATACGACCTGATAATTCGGGAATGGCATCTTGAATCTCATTGAAACGACATGTCTTCGTCAACAAGTGACGTAAGATCAGACCCGTCCATTTCTTACCTAAGATTTCAAAGGCATGTTCGACTTTGGGACAAAGAGCCGGTTGGATTGCGACTTCTTCCATCAGCACTCATCCTTTCTATAGTTGTAGTATACCCGCTTCTGCTAAAAAAATCGAATCATTTTACTTAATGTAACAAAAAGAACTAAAACAAATCTATTTACTTTTAGTAAGTAATAAGATATAGTCTGTTTATTGAGTTACTTAAAGTAACTAAAATACATTAGGTAAAAGGAGAAGAGAGCAATGATGGATACAGGACTTTTAATTATTCGTTTAATCATCGGCTTAACGTTCGCTGCACACGGGACACAAAAATTATTTGGTTGGTTCGGCGGACACGGAATCGCTGGAACAGGCGGTTGGTTCGAATCAATCGGCATGAAGCCAGGGAAGGCACTCGCGATTACAGCAGGTCTTGCTGAATTGATCGGCGGCTTGTTGTTTGCAGGAGGCGTATTCCTCTGGATCGCAGCACTCCTCATCATCGGATCGATGCTTGTCGCGATCGTTAAAGTACACGGTGCGAATGGTTACTGGGTGACGCAGAACGGGTACGAATACAACATGGCATTGATCGTCATCGCGCTTGGTGTAGCGATGATCGGTGCTGGAGACTATTCACTCGCTGCACTCATCGGGTGAAGAAAAAGGTGGGTCATTCATGAAGTTCGAGGCATCAACGCTTAGCGCAAAAGACAATTATAAATTACTGATCGGAAGCATCATTCCGCGTCCGATTGCTTTCGTGACAACGCAAGGAGAAGACGGGACGGTCAACGCCGCACCGTTTTCCTTCTTTACGGTCGCTTCAAGCAGTCCGCCGCAACTGGTGATCGCCGTACAACGGACGGATCAGGGGCAGAAGGATACGGCACGTAACATCTTAGCGAAACAAAGTTATGTCATCCATATCGTCAGCGAAGAGATCGTCGACGCAGTCAATGAGACAGCAGCGCCACTTGCTTACGGTGAAAGTGAGCTTGAGCGGACGGATTTGACGCTCGTCGATAGTGACGCAATCGAAGTACCCGGAATCGCGGAAGCGAAAATTCGCTTCGAGATGCGCTTGACGCAACACGTCGAGCTAGAAGGTGCCGATCTTCTAATCGGGGAAGTACTGCGCTATCACGTTGCAGATGAACTCGTCGAGTCGTTCCGAATTGACGCGGCAGGATTGAAGGCTGTCGCTCGTTTAGCAGGGAATGATTATGCGACGATCGGGAAGACGTTTACGATTGCCCGACCGACGAAATGATCGAAGTGTGAATGCCTGACTCACCGTATGATTCGTTTTGATTCAAACAAAAAGGAGTGGAGAGACCGGTCTAACTACCGGAATCTCCACTCCTTTTTTCATGTCGTTCATCTGATTCATCAAGGCTGCGGATCGATTTCGTTTGAAGAGGCTTCAAGTCCATGACGTTTACTGTACTGATAGCCATCGAGCAAATAAAAGACGATTGCGAGTGCCCATATTCCGACGCAGCTGATCAAGAAAGCGCTGATTGGAGAGACACTACCGTAATACGATAAGATCAACGGATCATTGAGTTCGACGAATAGCTGTATCGTCAGGAGCGTACAGCATAATCCCGAGAGTAAACTGATGAAGAGCCCACTCCATGTCTGGATGACGAGACCGATCATGCAGGAAATCAAGAGGAACAAAGGAAGTGCAGCATTGAAGGCATCTGGACGAATAAAGACGGATACATAATCGGCATATAACGGTACGAAATAGAGAACACCGGATAGTAATCCTAAGATGAGATTGATGAAAAAGCTCTTCGTCCGCATCAGTGTTGGTTCTCCCATCGTTCCATTAATTCGAGCAAATCGACATCAATCTGATCACGTTCTGCCGAAAGTGCCGTTGCTTTCGGAATGTCATTGAAGACTTCCGGTTCGCAAAGCAACTGTTCGATCTCCGCTGAACGCTGTTCGAGCCGCTCAATGTCTTGTTCGAGTTGTTCGATTTGCTGACGGCGCTTGCGCTCTTCCTTCTGCGCTTCTTTATCGATCGTCTTCGATGCCGTGACTTTTGCTGCTTTTGCTTCCTCGGCTTCAAGACGAGCGATTTCTTCTTGCTCTGCTTTCTTTTCTGTATAGTACGAATAATCGCCAAGGTACTCTGTCACACCGGTTTCACTCATCTCGATGACACGGGTCGCGATCCGGTCGATGAAGTAACGGTCGTGAGAGACGAATAGTAGTGTTCCTTCATAGTCGACGAGCGCATTTTCGAGGACCATCTTCGAATCTAGATCTAAATGGTTCGTTGGCTCATCGAGGACGAGGACGTTCGTCTTCCGGAGTTTCAGTTTCGCAAGCGCGAGACGTCCGCGTTCGCCACCAGATAACTCATGGACGATTTTGAAGACATCGTCACCGCTGAACAGGAATTGCCCGAGGACAGACCGGACTTCTTGTTCACGCATCAGTGGCCATTCGTTCCAAATCTCATCGATGACGCGATTCCGGTCATTGAGTTCTGCCTGCTCTTGATCGTAATATCCGATCGAGACGCCAGTTCCGAAACGGAAATCACCGAAGAGGGGGCGTAAGCGACCGACGAGGACTTTTAAGAGCGTCGACTTTCCGATGCCGTTCGGTCCGACGAGTGCCAGTGATTCACCGCGTTGCAAGCGGAACGTGATGTCTTTTGAGACAGCTTCTTCGTAACCGATCGCCAGTTGATTGACTTGAAGAACGTCGTTCCCGCTCTGTTTTTCAATCGGGAAGGACAGGACCGTGCTACGCTCATCGCCATCTGGTCGGTCGAGTCGGTCGACCTTCTCGAGTCGCTTCCGGACACTTTGGGCACGTTTTGTCGTCGTCGCCCGAGCGATGTTGCGTTGAATGAAGTCCTGCATCTTCGCGATCTCTTCTTGTTGCTGTTCGAACTGTTTCATTTCTTGATCGTACAATGCCGCTTTTTGTTCCAAGTACTTCGTGTAGTTACCGGTGAATTTACGGCAGACATTGCGTGACAGCTCATAGACGACATTGACGACTTGGTCAAGGAAGTACCGGTCGTGCGAGACGATTAGGACGGCGCCACGATAACCACCGAGGTAACTTTCGAGCCAAGCAAGCGTATCGATATCGAGGTGGTTGGTTGGCTCATCGAGAATGAGGAGCTCTGGTGCTTGCAGGAGCATCTTCGCTAAGGCGAGACGTGTCCGTTGACCACCGGATAACGTTTGGATCCGGCGCGAATAATCGTCCGGATAAAAGCGCATGCCGTGCAGAACGGAGCGGATATTCGCTTCGAACTGATAACCACCCGCTTCTGAGAAGTCGTGTTGCGCTTGATCGTACGTCTTTAGGAGACGATCGTACGCGACCGGATCGTTCAAGATATGCTCCATGCCCATTTCGATTTCCATCCGGCGTAGTGTTCGTTCTTGTTCCTGCAAATGTTCAAAGACGGTCAGCATCTCGTTCCAGATCGTCTCGTTCGATTCAAGACCACTGTCCTGCGCGAGATAACCGATTTTGACATCTTTACCTTTCATGATGTCACCCGAGTCATGACTGAGTTCGCCAGCGATAATTTTGAGCAAGGTCGATTTACCGGCACCATTTCGTCCGACGAGCGCAATCCGGTCGCGCTCTTGTACTTCCAATTTGATATTTTCTAAAATCGGCTCAACGCCGAATGATTTCGAGAGTTGGTTGACTTGTAAGAGTATCATTTCCATCCATCCTTCCACCCTTTAGTCTATCACGAACAAAAGCGCGAGGTCCTGCGGAATATATTATTTGTGACTCTATGTGAAGTGGTTTACAATCAAGGAGAGTAGAAAGCTTTTTGCAAAGATTTGGGTGCCACGATGGATGTGGCCGAAGGGGGAACTGCAGGATGAATGGACCAGACACAAAAATTCCACAAGCGACAGCAAAACGGTTGCCGCTATATTATCGCTTCATCCAAAGTTTATACAATTCAGGCAAGCTCCGCGTCTCTTCTGCTGAGTTAAGCGAGGCGGTGAAGGTTGATTCAGCAACGATTCGTCGCGATTTTTCCTACTTTGGGGCATTAGGGAAGAAGGGGTATGGATATAACGTTCAACATCTCTTAACGTTTTTCCGCAAAACCTTGAATCAAGATGAGGTGACGAATGTTGCCTTAATCGGGGTCGGTCATCTCGGAACAGCGTTTGCAAATTATAACTTTTTAAAGAATAATAGTACTCGGATAGTCGTTGCGTTTGATGCGGACGAAGAGAAGGTCGGAACAACGACGCATGACGTTCCAATCTATCATGTTTCGGACATGAAAGAACAAATCGAAGCGAATCAGGTCGATGTTGCCATCTTGACGGTTCCATCCCAGTTCGCGCAGTCAGTAGCGGATGAGTTAGTCGAGTATGGTGTGACTGGCATCCTGAACTTTACGCCCGCGCGGTTGAACGTGCCAGCGAGCGTCCGGGTCCATCACATCGATTTATCGATCGAGTTGCAGTCGTTAGTTTATTTCATGAAGCATTATTCGCAATCAGCTGAAGGAGTGAAATCATAATGGAAAACCTTATCCCGTCAACTATAGCATTCATCGGACCAGGTAGCTTAGCACTAATCGGTGTCGTCGCATTAATCATCTTCGGACCGAAGAAGTTACCTGAACTTGGTCGTGCTGCGGGTCAGACATTGAAAGAGTTCAAGAGCGCAACGAACGGTATCATGGACGACGATAAAAAGGATGAACCGAAAGAGAAGTGATTGAATCATGGCGATTGATCAAGAACAAAGCGTGACGTCGCATCTGGACGAACTGCGTAAACGGATCGTCTGGTCGCTTATCATCGTCGTCGTCCTGTTCGCTGTTGCATTTCCGCTCGTCCGACCGCTCGTTCGCTTCTTGCAAGCGGACTTAAAAGAGCTCGGTATCGGTTTGAATGCCTTCAACGTCGCAGATCCTTTAATGTTATATTTGAATCTTGCGTTCATCATCGCAATCGTGTTGGCATCACCGTTCTGGATGTATCAACTGTGGGCATTCGTCCGCCCTGGTCTGTATGACAAGGAGCAAAAAGCGACATTGACGTATATTCCGGTCATCTTCTTTCTGTTTTTGGCTGGTGTAGCCTTCTCGTACTTTTGGTTGTTACCTTTCTTATTAAAAGTTTCGACTGAACTAGGGAAGGAACTCGGAATCGAACAAGTCATCGGAGTCGAGAACTACTTCAGTTTCTTAATCCGATTAACGATTCCGTTCGGTCTTCTTTTCCAATTGCCGGTCGTGACGATGTTTCTGACACGTCTTGGTCTCGTGACGCCAATTTTCATGCGAAAGAATCGGAAATATGCGTACTTTGCGCTGTTCGTCGTTGCGGCATTGATCGCACCGCCGGACGTGACGTCACACTTGATGATCTCGGTCCCATTGTTCGTTCTCTATGAGATCAGCATCTTGATTTCTGCGCGGACGTACAAAAAGGTCTTGATCCTCGAGCAACAGGCAGAGCTTGAACGACAGGCGGATTTGATGCGTGAATTGAATAAATGAATCGTGAATTCCTTCCGACGATTTTGGAAGGAATTCTTTTTATGAAAGCGTTATTTTTATATTGATAAAGCAGTTAGCGATGCGTATACTAAAGTTAATTCATGGGGGCTTAGCTCAGCTGGGAGAGCGTTTGGCTGGCAGCCAAAAGGTCGTCGGTTCGATCCCGATAGTCTCCACCATATTCGTACACTTCAAACTCTTGAGGATTCAAGAGTTTTTTTGTTTTTCTCAAAATATGGAAATGTAATATAAAGTGTCAATAAAAACAAATAATTATATAAAACAGACAGAACTGAATTGTTTATTTCCATCTATTTCATTAAACTAAATATACAGAATTTTCGTTTAACTGTTTTGTTGGTAACATCATTATAGTTTTTTAGAAAAGGGGAAAAGAAGCATGAAGAAGGAAATCGCACTCTTGGCAGCTGTCTTAATGACATCTTCCAACTTGGTCAGTGCTCAAGGAGCACTGTCCTCGCAAGATAAGGCAAGCGGTCAAAAGCCGCACGCCCTCTCACTTAAGAAAACAGGACAGGAGAAGGTGTATAAGCAGTCTGACAAGGTCCGTGTCGTCATCGAGATGGAGCAGAAGCCGGCGATTCAAATTGCGCAGGCACAAAACAAGCGGTATAGCACATTGAGCAATGCCGAAAAAGAGTCGATTAAGGATCGCCTCGTAAGTGTCCAAAAATCAGTCAAGTCAGCGATCGCTAAAAAATCGATTCCCGTTACATATAAGGAAAGCTTCACGACCGTCATTAACGGATTCAGTGGTGAAGTCAAGTTCGGCGACATCGAAGACATCAAACAACTCGACGGAGTCAAGAGCGTACATATCGCCCATGAATACGCGCGACCGAAAGCCGATAAAGGTGCAAAACCAGATATGTTATATAGCAAAGATATGGTTAATGCAAAAGAAACATGGCAGGACTACGGCTTCAAAGGGGAAGGGACAATTGTAGCGGTCATCGATACGGGGATTGATCCGTCGCATAAAGATATGGTGTTGAGCCCAGAGACGAAGATTGATTTGACTTCTTCAAAGGTTGAAAGCGCCAAAGAATCAAAAGGACTAAAAGGGAAGTATTTCACGGAAAAAGTCCCATACGGCTATAACTACGCTGATCACGATAGCGAAATCCGTGATTTAGGTGCAGGTGCATCGATGCACGGAATGCACGTAGCGGGTACGGTCGGTGCTAATGGAGACGAAGCGAACGGTGGTATCAAAGGGGTCGCACCGGAAACACAACTCCTCGCGATGAAAGTATTCGGAAATGATCCAGGCATGCCATCGACATTCAGTGATATCTACATCAAAGCGATTGATGATGCGATCGCCCTCGGAGCGGATGTCATCAACATGAGTCTCGGTTCGACAGCATCATTCGTCAACGCAGATGATCCAGAGCAACGGGCAATCGTCAACGCGATGAACAACGGGATCTTATGTGCGATCTCTGCTGGAAACTCGGCATTCACAGGACATGGTGCAGGCAATCCGTATACAGCGAATCCTGACATCGGTGTTGTAGGATCTCCAGGGTTGATCAGCCAAGCGCTACAAGTCGCATCGCTAGAGAATACGAAATTAACGCTTGAAGGTATGGCACTGACGATTGACGGACAGGATGCTGGGTATTTGGCGTACCAAAAACAGGACTCGCCGAATCCGATTAAGGTATTCAACAAGGAGAAGCAAGACGTCATTTATGTCGGCGATGGTCAAGCATCGAACTATCAAGGAAAAGATGTCAAAGGAAAAGTTGTTTTTGTTGTGCGTAACGGCAGTTTCAATTACGGTATGATTCAAGCAGAAGCTGAGAAACAAGGAGCAGCCGGTGTCATCGTTCGTGGACGAGTCGATCATGGGGATTATGTCAGCATGGCACTTAACAATCCGACGATTCCGATGGTGACGCTCAGCATCGCGGATGGGAATGATCTTGAAGAAAAAGCGAAAGCAGGAAAAGCAATTGCTGTCACGTTCGATGGAAAAGCGGTCTCAGCAGATAACCCAGTAGCGGGCGAGATGTCTGATTTCACGTCATGGGGTGTCACACCAAATCTTGATTTCAAACCTGAAATCACGGCACCGGGTGGAAAAATCTACTCGACGCTCAATGATAACGAATATGGCGTCATGAGTGGAACATCGATGGCAGCACCACACGTCGCCGGAGGAACGGCACTTGTCATGCAACGAATCGCGAAGGATTTCAAAGTCGATGGTGCGACACGCGTTAAACTCGCGAAGAATATCCTCATGAACACGTCACGTCCACAGCTTGATAAAGGGCAGTATAATGCTGAAGCGAAAACTGGTAGCTTCTATTCACCACGTCGTGAAGGTGCTGGTTTAATGGATCTACGTGCTGCGATGAAAACACCAGTCGTCGTTACGGAAACGAAATCGGGTGAAGGAAAGGCTGCACTCAAAGAGGTCGGCGAAAAATTCACATTCACGCTCGATTTGAAAAACTATAGTAGCGAAAAAGTGACATATCAATTAGCCGGAACGGTACAATCGGATCTCGGTGCAGAAGGAACGAACTTCCTGGAAGCCAACAATATTTATAAGAAAAACTCAGTGGATGCGGTCGATCCGAATAAAGGAACTTTCCCAATCTCATTCGCAGTCGGTTCGAAAAAAGCAAGTTCTGTCTCCATCAATCCGAAGAGCTCAACGAAAGTAAGTGTATCGGTCGATTTGAAAGATACAGTCGATTGGGCAAACGGTCTTCCACTTGAGCAAGTCTTTGAAAATGGCTACTTCGTTGAAGGTTTCGTTCGTTTAATCGATACGAAGAGTAAAAATCCGGAATTGACAGTGCCGTACGTCGGATTCAAAGGAAAGTGGGATCAGGCACCGATCGTCGATGCACCGCGTTATGACGAAGAGAAGACATTCTACGGATTAACTGGAT
Source organism: Exiguobacterium sp. A1_3_1 (assembly GCF_048985645.1). NCBI lineage: Bacteria > Bacillati > Bacillota > Bacilli > Caryophanales > Exiguobacterium > Exiguobacterium sp. A1_3_1. The sequence continues at coordinate 14,121 of NZ_WBYY01000051.1, forward strand.
TAGCGACAGAAGTAAAAGATGATTTCGAGTTCCTCGGCACGAACACGGCGGGAAAAGTCGTTGAAAACAAGGTTGCGTTCTCACCGAACAACGATGGTAGCGTTGACGAGGCGTTCCCAGTCCTCTCGTTCCTTCGTAATGCACGAAAAGTCGAGTATTCGATTCTTGACCGTAATAAAGCAACACTCCGTAAATTAGATCTACAAACAGACGTTGTGAAGAACTATTATGATAGCGGTTCTGAAGATGGGTTCACACCCGTCACAAGTGCGGCTTGGGATGGAACAGTCAATGGAAAACCAGTCAAAGACGGTCTTTACTATTACCAAGTGAAATCAGTCATCGATTATCCGAATGCGAAATGGCAGTCGAATCTCTTCCCCGTCTATATCGATACGAAAAAACCAGCAGCAACGGTTCAATGGGATACTGCAAAAGAAACGCTTTCATGGACAGCAGGCGATCAAGGAACAGGTATAGCGTCGTATGACATTCTCGTTGATGGAACAAGTGTCCTCAAACAGCCGCTTGCGCCGACAGAAAAAGCATATGAATTAAAAGGTCTCTCGAAATCGGCGAAGATTGATTTCGTTGTCAAGGATTATGCAGGAAATACAGTGACGAAATCGGTGAACACGACAGGCATCGACAAGGCGGTACCAACCGTCCAAATCGATACACCGGTCGCACTCGGTCTGTCGACATCTAAAGTGGTTACTATCGCGGGTCATGTATCCGATGAGTCAGGGATTAAATCATTCAAAATTAACGGAAAAGCCGTCCAGCTTCGTTTTGATGCAGCAAAACAGCAGTACGTGTTCAGTCATGATGTGACCTATACGAAAGATGGCGTCAAATCGTTTAAAGTCGAAGCTTATGATGGAAAAGGAAATCGCTTGGTATTTAGTCGTCAAGTCATTCTAGATTCGACATTGCCGACTTTAAAAGTGACAGCACCAAAAACAGTATCAGCAAAAATAAAGACAGCATCTCTTAAAATCGTTCTTCAAGATAATTATGATGAGATTCGATTTGATATGAATGATAATGCCGTATACCGTCATACCTTCAAGGAACCATACCAAATGAGAGCCTTCAAAAAGACAATCACAAAAAAAGTGACGCTCAAGAAGGGGAAAAACACGTACAACTTGAAACTGAAGGATCTTGGTGGACACGTTGTTACAAAAACAGTCGTCATCACGAAAAAATAAGTAACTACAGATAAACTCAGGCGGGTATCCGTCTGGCTTTTCTTGCGTGCCGAAGCGCCTTGAAGGGTTTATGAGACGAGAAGAGGGGGAATTTTAAGAACAGAAACAAGTCAGAGGGGGAACAACCATGAATCCGTTCACGACCTTAATCGCCTTCATCGTAGGGTGTCTCGTCTTATATCTCGGTATCCGTGACAAAAACGGCTGGCTGATCGGTGTCGCGATGATACCGCTCGCAATCGTTGCCTATAGCGTCATCTATCTGATCATCCAGGTCAGTGCGTAGTCTTCATGGAAGATGTCTTACCCTAAGCGGTAGGACATCTTTTTTTTGAAATTCGTACCACAGATGAAACCGATCGAGTAAAATGTAAGTATATGACAGTATAGAAAGGTGGATGATCATGGAACACGTACATACACAAACAGATGCCTTAGCGGCGCTGTACGAAGAGATGCATCAGAAGACGAAGACCGGCATGTGGGTCATGCTTGCGGTATTCTTAGCGCTCAGTAACACACTCGAGAAACCAATCTACGCGATGATCGTCCCGTTATTGTATTTTGGCTACGACATGTTCGTACAACGGAAGCGGTTCGCGCTTGTCGCGGAATACACATCAAAGGATTCAGCAAGACGGCTCTATCAGGTACATGTGCTGATCGGCATCTTACAGTACGGAGCACTCGCTGGTCTGATCGTTTGGGCGGTCGATCGACCGAACACGTACTTCTTGATCGGTCTCGTCATCGTCGTCATTCCGTTCTACTGGCTCTGTCGAAAGACGTTAGAGTTCATCTCACGAAAGATTGATCCAACATATATCACGGAAAAAGAAATTCACAAAGCGCGCTAAAGGAGACGATGTCATGCAAACAGCTCGTGAAGAACGTCTACAAAAACTTGCGCTCGCGTACCGAGACGTCGAGTGGCTCGGCACACGCTGGTATTGGAACATGTTTCTATTCATAACAGTCGGTATCTTAATTGAATGGACGGATCTCCCGATGTTGATTTTGGCGATTCCAGCCGTTTTTCTCGCCTCCGATTTTCGCTATCAATTAAAAAAACAAAAAATTTTAGACGGCTATATCTCAAAAGCACAAGTCCGTCGGCAATTTTTACTACGTGTCGGTAGTCACGTCCTGCTGTACGCTGTCTTGACGATCGTCATCATCCAGACGATCGAGGAACCGTTCTGGAAGATGCTGGTGGCCATTTTTGCGATTTTAACACCGCTCTACTTCATCAGCGAATGGATCATCCGACGTGACGGAGCGCGTGACCCGGATTATATCAGTGACGGAGAAGTAGCCCGCTTCGTCAAACAGAAAGGAACATCGAAATGGAACACCTATTCGAGCGACAAGCACGTCTGAATGTAATGAAACGTCCAGTGCATGTCGTCACCTATTTCTTTTCGATTCCTGGATTGATTGTCGCCATACTTGCTTGGTTTTTACCAGCGGTTGAATCCGTCTTTGGACAAACCTTGTTTTTCTGTCTTTGTGGAATCGGAGTCGCTCGAGAAATCGTCCGGCTACGACTCATGAAGTCCTATTTAACGCAAGGTATCTATCAACAGACTGTTCAGAAGGTTGCTCACCTGACGATCATAGGATATGTCGTGGCGTGGCTAATCGCTTTCGTCATGCTGTCGATTCCAAATGCTCCCGGTTATTTATTCGTTCTCTTATTTGTCTGGAGCGGCGGAGTCGGTCTTGGTGTCACTCGAATGAATCGATTGGCTAAACAAATCGATCCTGCGTACGTCTCGATGGGAGAAATTGAACGTGCGTGGTGGAAACGGTAAAGCAAAAAAATCCGTATCAATCAGTGAAAGACGCTGATTGATACGGATTTTTGATTATTTCTTCAACAGTAGATAGATGAAGTATGGTGCTCCAATCAAGGCGACGACGATCCCAGCCGGTACACCGTCTGGTCCCGCGATATTGCGTCCAATCGTATCAGCGAACGCAAGCAACCAGCCGCCGAGTAAAAGGGCAATCGGTAGGAAGAACTGATGGCGTGGTCCAACGAGCGCACGAGCGATATGTGGCGCCATCAGACCGATGAAGGAAATCCCACCCGTGACGGAGACGGCAGCAGCAGCGAGCGCGACGGCTGTCAACAAGAGTTGGATCCGTTCTTTTTCAATCGCGACGCCAACACCAATCGCGACCGGTTCATTCAAGGCAAGTAGATTGAGCTTATTCGCCTTATAGAACGTGAGCGGAATCAAGACGAGTAACCACGGTAAGAGTGAGTAGACGAAGATCCAGTCCGTCCCCCAGATGTTACCGGCGAGCCACTTGGCGATGAAGTCGACCTTTTCACGACGCGTCGACGAAATCAGGATGACCATGATTCCAGACAGTGCCATCGAGAAGCCGACACCCGTTAAGATCAAGCGGATCGGTTGGAGTCCTTGTACACGGTCGTACGAGAACAGGTAGATCGCTGTCGCGGTGACGAGTGCACCGAAGAAGGCAGCGATCGGTAACAGATAGATGAATGACCCGACATCGGTCGGGAAGTACAGGAAGAACAAGGCGACGGCGACGCCAGCTCCCGTATTGATGCCGATGATACCAGGATCAGCGAGTTCATTGCGGGTGATCCCTTGTAAGATGGCACCCGATAAGGCAAGCGCCATTCCTGCCATGACGGTGATGAGCAGTCGGGGCAAGCGGAGCGAATAGAGGACGAACTCCTCTTTGAACGAACCGTTTCCAAGTAACGTCGGCAGTAAACGATCATACGAAAGGGAAGCAGGTCCAAGACCGATGCTGACGACGAGTGTTGCGATCAATAGTGCCAGTAACGTCCAAAACGTCAGTTGCTGGCGACGGCGTAAACGAGATTCCATCATGAGAAAGCACGCCCTCCTTTCCGAACGATTAAGAGGAAGAATGGTAGCCCGAGCATCGAAACGATCGCGATGACCGGCGTCTCATAGGGTGCGTATAGTGTCCGTCCAATCGTATCAGCAAGCAACATGAACGTCGCACCAAAGATCGCGGTCATCGGCAGGATGAACCGATAGTCCGTCCCGACGATCGCGCGGACGATATGCGGAATCATCAGCCCGATGAATGCCATGTTACCGACGAGGGCTACGGC
>NZ_WBYY01000052.1:0-18212 GCF_048985645.1 Exiguobacterium sp. A1_3_1
GTCTCGTGGGCTCGGAGATGTGTATAAGAGACAGGGTCATAACAGCCGAAAAGCCCAGCCGCTTCCAGCCAAGCTGTATGCAGCTCAGGTGAAAGTGAATGGGCAATCGGATGACCGATGACGGCAAAGCGCATCAGACGAGCGCCTCACGTAAGGATACAGCGACACCTTTCGGGGCGTAAGCAGCGACACGTCCACCTTTTCCGTGAACCGCAACCCACCCGAGTCCACTGAAGACGATATCTGTCTTCATGTTGTCGCGGAGGCTGAATTCATGACGGACAAGCGGCGGTAGCATCTCCCGCGTCTTTTCGTTTGGCGGAGACAACAGCTCACCGTTGTGGTTCGCGTATAAATCGTCTGCTTTTTCAAGCTTCGTCCGGTGAACTTTCAATTCGTTCGACATGTAGATGACGAATGAACGCTTGTTCCCTTCCATATAGTCCAATCGTGCAAGACCTCCGAAGAAGAGTGTCTGTTGCGGATGGATTTGGAAGACTTGTGGCTTGATCTCTTTTTTCGGTGTGATCAGCTTCAAGTCCTTTGCATCAACATAGTGAGCCATCTGGTGATGATTGATGATCCCCGGTGTATCATACAGGTTACAGTTATCGTCGAGTGGAATGTCGATCAAGTCTAGTGTCGTTCCTGGGAAGTGACTGACCGTGATGACGGCTTCATCTTCTTCACCGAAGCGTTTGATGACTTGGTTGATCAGTGTCGATTTCCCGACGTTCGTACAACCAACGACATAGACGTCGCGACCTTTTCGATAATAATCGATTTTTTCAGCGAGTTCATCGACTCCGTGCCCTTTTTTCGCACTGATCAGATGAACGTCGACTGGACGTAATCCAAGTTCTTTCGATGCTTGACGCATCCAGTTCATGAGGCGGTTCGGGTTGAGTGACTTCGGTAATAAATCGGCTTTGTTCCCGACGAGTAAGACATCGTTTTTACCGACGAACCGATGTAAGCCCGGTAACCAACTTCCATTAAAATCGAAGATATCAACGATTTTAACGACAAGTGCATCTTTTTGACCGATTCCGTCTAAAATTTTAACGAAATCATCGTCCGATAACGATACATCTTGAATTTGATTGTAGTGCTTTAATTTAAAGCAACGTTGGCAAATGACCATTTCACGATCAAGTGCAGATTTAGGTGCGTATCCTGGTGCTTTCGTGTCTTCCGTTTGAATGGCGACACCACAGCCAGCGCAGTGGATTTCTTCGATCATATTATGTTGAGCCGCATGCGGGAACGATATCCCTTCTCTTTTCACCGTAGCGCCCTGCTCGCTACTCCAAGAGCGTAACTTCCGACCTCTCGCCGTACATGTTGCGACTGCTGCCTTCCCTTTCATCTACCGATCTGACAGGGTTATTGTTGCTTATCCTGACGAAGTGTTTCGATCGGATGCTCCAGTGCAGAAGGATCTTCCTTGACGCGTTGTGTCAATTTATAGATTCCTTTGCGTTTCATCCGGCGGAAAATGACACGTTCCATCAGGCGATTGAATTTCGTGACGACACCGTCCGTCTTAACGACAGGTTGAACGTGGATGACTTCGATTCCAACGGAGTTTGCACCGAGTACATCCGTGAAGAGTTGGTCTCCTAAGAAGACAACTTCCTTCGCGTGATAACCGAATTCCGTCAATGCCCGTTTAAACCCGATAGGAAGCGGTTTTCGAGCAGGCGCAATATAATGCAATCCGAGTGGATCCGCAAACTTCTTGACGCGGTCTCCGTTATTGTTCGATACGATGATGACGTCGAAACCATATTGATTATTCACCATATCCAGCCAAGCAACCAATTCGTCTGGAGCATCTGCGATATTCCATGCGACGAGCGTATTATCAAGATCGGTCAAAATCGCTTTGACACCGTTTCGTTTGAGCATTTCAAGGTCGATATCGTAGATCGAAGCCACGAAATGTTTCGGATAAAGTCGTTTGAACAAGAATAAAACCTCCAGATAATGGTCTAGCTCTATAGTTAAGTTTAAGAAACAGTTATGCTCTTATCGTTCGATTATAGCACAATCAGGTAGTAAGAGCGACGCACAAAAGAAAACGGAAGGCGGACCTTCCGTTTTCTTAGTAATACCGAATCCACAAATAGAGTTGGGATAGAATCAACGTCACAATCGTGATCGGTGCTCCGTAAATCAAAAAGCGCATATAGGTGAATTTTTCACCTTGTCGTGTCGCGAGACCCGCGACAATGACGTTCGCCGATGCACCGATCAATGTTCCGTTACCACCGAGACAGGCACCGAGTGCGAGGGACCACCATAATACGTCCACTTTCGCATCTGCTGGTGATAATCCAATTCCAGCAGCTACATCATTGATGAGTGGAATCATCGTCGCAACGAACGGGATATTATCGATCGTCGCACTGGCGATACCAGACAACCAAAGAACAGCAGTCGCTGTCGTCTGAATGTCACCGCCTGTCAGATCAATCGTCTTTTCAGCAAGGTAGCGAATGATACCTGCTTCTTGAATCCCGCCGACGAGCACGAATAGTCCAGCGAAGAAGAAGATCGTCGTCCATTCAACACGAGCAAAGATTCCTTCTAGCTGATGATCGTTTTCAATCGTCAGCAACATCAGGATTGTCGCTCCAAGAATCGCGATCGCCGGTGCTTCGAGATGGAGTCCGATGCGATCAAGCACCGGATGCAGTACGAACAGCGCAATCGTACTGACGAGGACGATACTGCTTCGTGCGACCAATTTTCGACTGACGATATAACTCTTCTCATCGATTTCCATCAGTTTCTGCCGATCTTCCGCTTCAACATGTAGTTGCTTCCGGAAGACGAAGTAAAGAATGCCGATCGTTACGACCGTGATGACGAGGATGATTGGTGCGAGATTCACTAAAAAGGCATTGAACGTCAAGTGTGGATTCGCAGCACCAATCATGATGTTCGGTGGATCCCCGATCAACGTTGCTGTTCCACCGATATTCGCAAATAGGACTTCTGCGAGCAAGAATGGAAACGGCGCGATCTTCAGTATCTTCGTAATCGAAAACGTGATTGGAACGATCAATAGAACCGTCGTGACGTTATCAAGGAATGCAGATCCGAGTGCTGTCAATGCGGACAGTAAAACCAATACCTTGATCGGATCACCTTTTGTCGTCTTCGCAGCGCGGATCGCGATGTATTCGAACAAGCCAGATTGATTGGCAATCGTGACGAGAATCATCATCCCAATCAATAAGACGATTGTTCCCCACTCGATATATTCAAACAATGCAGTCTCGAGATCCACAATGCCGATGATGACCATCGCGAGCGCTCCAAGTAAGGCAACGATTGCTCGACTAATTTTTTCACTGATGATGAAGCCATAGGTCACTAAAAAAATAATGAGTGCGATATACGTTTGGACCTGCGTACTTCCGATTTCTGCTAATGCCAGTGCCGGCATGATTCATTCCTCCTAAATGTAAGGAGACGCCCATAACGGGCGCCTCGCTGTCATGAATGCCATTGTCCGAGGCGTTGCCCCATTAAAACCGGTCCAATCGCTTGGCTGTCTAACGTCAATGCATCTTTCGGACAAATCAGGACGACCGTCGAACCGAATGAGAAGTATCCAAACTCATCCCCGCGACGAAGGTCCTTCGACTCGTTCGTCCGAACGATCGAGTTAACGTTCAGTGCACCGACCATGACATGTTCAAGTGCATGTTTCCCTTGGACGATGCGCGTCACGCGACGGTAATTACGTGTCAACGGGCGAAGCGCATGTGTAAGACCAATCTCATTCACCGGTGCCGAATCGCGACCGAGCGTATAGCTCGTCCGGACTGTTCCATCCATCGGCACATGAACCCGGTGATAGTTTTGCGGACTTAAGTAAAAGATCATCACACGTCCACCAACATATTGCTGTGCTTCATGATGGGAACCGAGTAACTCGGATACCGTATACGATTGTCCTTTGACAGTAAAGCGGCTATCAGCCGTCAAATCGTCAACGACAGACAATACACCGTCACACGGACTGACGAATGCACCTTCTGCTTGATCGATCGGTCGCATTTCCGGTTTGACATGACGAATGAAAACGTCATGTAAACTCGAATACGCTTCTAAATTCTGAGTCGCTTCTGTCATATTTAAATCGTATGCCTGAACGAACGGACGGATGAACGGACGACTGATACGGCTCATCGCAAACCGTTTCAGTTGTTTAGCAACAAGCGGGTGTCCATTTAATTCGAACACGCGAGAGTAAAACCATTTTTTAATCATTGAGATCACCAGATGATTCTTCTTTTGAGTCCTTTACGTCTTTTCCAGCGAAGAACTCTTTATAGCTGTCTTCTGTTTGTTCACCTGCTACGCGTCCGACTTCCTTACCGTCTTTAAAGTGAACGACCGTCGGTGTACCCTCGATGCCAAACGTGTCCCAAGCCGACTGTTCGACAGCAAGATCGATCTGTTCGAATGGAATGTCTTGTTTTTCACCAAGCGGAACGAGATATGGTTTTACTTTTTCACAGTGGACGCATCCCGTTTGATAGAAATACGTATAGAATTCATCACCGGATTTCACTTTATCTGCGACTTGTGTAGCCGTTAGATTGCCATTCTTCGATGCAGAATCTTCTCGATCCGTGAAGACGAGCAGTAACCCCCCAACCAATACGATCAAGGCGATGACTCCCGCTGTAATCCAATTCGCCTTGGATTGCGGTTTTTTCGTGTTTTTTCGTTTCGACTTCTTTGACACGTCTATCCCTCCGTCATTCTGGTATTAGCCATTTTTTCTGAATCATTATAGCATGACCATTCGCAAGAATCGTATCGATTTGCAAAGCGTCATCAATCAGTAACAGATCCGCTCGTTCTCCAACCGCGATTCGCCCGCCCGGTATACCATATGCATCCGCGACATGCCGCGTAATCGTCGCGATTGCCTGATCAAAAGCAACACCCTGCTCCACTGCATCGCGTACGGCTTGCATCAAGGAAGAGGGTTTTCCTGTATCAATTCGCACTAATCGACCTGCCTCATCAAACGCCGGAAGACTTGCGCCAGCATCGCTCGACATCGTGATCTGCTCGAGTGGAATTCCCGCTGCTAAAGCACGGGCGACAGCCTGTCCTGCTGGAATCTCGCCTTCCGCAATGAAAGTTTCCGTCGTACACGTCGTGAAATCGATCCGTCCTCCTCGTTTCGCCCAGGCAAGTCCCGCTTCAAAGATTCGTTCACTTCGGTTGATATGCGTCGGAAGGAATTGTCCGATGGGGAGGTCCGTCGTATCAATCACCTCATGTAACAGATCGAGCCCTTGTTTCCCGTCTCCGATATGGACGTTCATCGTTCCCGACACTCCTTTGACCATGCCGGCAATTCGGGCTTCTGACGCTAATCGCGCGAGTTCATGAGCCGTCGGTTGTGTCGATCGGTGATCGTTGATGGCAATCTCTCCGATGCCAATCACTTCATTGATGAGGACGATATCATGTCCTGTCGATTGCGTCAGGAAGACCGGCGGAACCATATAACTTCCGCTTAATAGAAAGGGACGGATACCAGATGCAGCATATCCCCGTATATGTGCCAGTAGATCGATTCCAGTTCGCGTCCAGCCGTCCGTTCCGAGCAATCCGACAACCGTCGTGACACCACCTTCGAATATGTCGCGAACAGTCAACGGTGCCGTTCGCGTGGCAAATCCGCCTTCTCCTCCTCCACCGATCGGATGTAAGTGTCCGTCGATGAATCCGGGGACTAGCCGTTTGTTGCGACCATCAATCCGGTGCGTAATCAGTGCTTCATCTATGGTGTAGGAACCGATTCCGATGATCTGGTTTCCTGCGATGTAGACATTTTGCGGCATCTCTTGCCACAGAACCTGTTCGATGACGATCATCAATCATTCCTCCTTAAGACAAAAAGCGAGCCTATCGCCCATATGACGACATCTCGCTTTTCCTTATTCTGCCTTAGTCCCTTGACCAAGACCTAAATCTTCATTGACGGCATCGAGTGCGAAGACGACAAGTGAAGTGACGACAGACATAGCTGTCGCGAATCCGAAGCTATACGTTACTGCATCAACTGCCGATACGATGAACACAGCCGTGTTCACGAGTAAGAATGACCAAAAGAATGTAACGAGAAAACGCATGATTTCCCCTCCGTTTCCATAACGTACTATAGAGTTATCCTACGATTTGTAGTATACCATTTTTTAATCCAAGCAACAGCTTTTCTCTAATTTTTTCAAGCGCTTTCTTTTCCTTGAAAAACTTAATCGTTTCATACGAAGGACAATCGCTTCATATGCTACAGTAGAATTAACGAAAAGAAAGCGGAGGATTTCATTATGACCCGTCACTTAATTGCTGTCGATCTCGACGGCACCCTTTTAAAAGATGATAAGACAATCAGCGCTGCGAATATCGCTGCGCTCCAGCGTGCGCGTGCGAACGGTCACGAAGTCGTCATCGCAACTGGACGACCATTTCGTCACGCCAGGAAATATTACGAACAGCTCGGTTTGACGACACCGATCGTTAATTTTAACGGTGGTCTCGTTCATCACCCGCAAGATAATCACTTTGAAGTCCAGCATCATCCGATTCCATTAAAAACTGTTCAACATATTTTAGAATCCGTCGCTGAGACGAAAACACAAAATATTGTCTGCGAAGTCACGGATCATGTCTATTTTCAATATGACCCAGTCGGCATTTACGAATTTTATACCGACCATGCCTTATCTGTCACGACCGGAGATTTACGAAAGGTGCTTATGCATGAACCAACGTCTCTCTTGATTCATGCCAAAGGAGAACATGTCGACGAGATCCGCTCCGAACTATCTGGTATCCATGCTGAGACGGTACTCAATCGTCAATGGGTGAAGCCTGAATTCATGGTCGAAGTGATGCGAAAAGGTACAAGCAAAGCGGTCGGTCTTGCTCATATCGCACACCACCTTGGAATTGATTCGCGACAGATCGTTGCGTTCGGTGATGAGGAAAACGATTTAGAGATGATCGAGTATGCTGGACATGGTGTCGCGATGGGTAATGCCATCCCCGCGCTAAAGCATCTGGCAAACGGCACGACGAAGCGAAATGAGGATGACGGGATCGCGTATTACTTGAGACACGTTCTTGGACTCGCATGATAACAGATAAAAGGCACTTGCTGCATATCGCAGAGCAAGTGCCTTTTTCATTATCCTTTTCGGAAGTATCCGACGACCGAGTCCGTTGCGACGACGTTGATGAATACTGTCTCGTCCGCTTCCCGGCAAATTCGTTCAATGTCCCGCAATTCGTGACGCTCGATGACCATCATCAACGTCGCTTTTTCAGCTCGCGAATACGTTCCAATCGAAGGAATTTGCGTGATTCCTCGGATGATATGCTGATGCAAAGCCGTCGTGATGTCATCCGCATGATTCGTGACGATGAAGATCGTCAGGCGCTGATTGCTCGTATGAATCTCATCGACGACCTTAGACGTCACGTAGATGAAGACGATCGTGTATAAAGCAGTCGACCAACCGAACAATGCGCCTGCTAATAATGCGATTAAGAAATTCAAGACGAACAGATACAAGCCGACACTACGATCGGAGAAACGAGCAAAGATGAGGGCAACGATATCGAAACCACCTGTCGAAGCACCGAACTTAATCGTTATACCGGTACCGATCGCAAGCAAGACCCCTCCAAACACTGCATTCAGTGTTTGATCACCTGGTATGACAGCATATTGAGGAATAAGACCAATGAAAATCGTCGTTGCCAATACCGAAACCAACGTAATGATTGTAAAACTCCGACCTAACATGATCCATGCGAGCACGATCAAAGGGATGTTCAACGCCAAGAACCAGACGTTTTCACCAAACGCAAATGCTGTATTTTGAAGGACTTGCGTCAAGATTTGGGCAAGTCCTGTAAATCCAGTCGAATAGACCCCACTTGGAATCAAAAACCAGTTCATGGCAACGGCAATGACGAATCCTCCAATCGAAGCCACGATCACTTTTAACATACTTTCCTTTACTACTGCTGTCACACGCCGTTCTCCTCTCGTTCATAACTATCTTGAAACACTTTAGCACATTCAAATGTCGTCGGATAGTCAAGATTTCCAAAGATTGATGTTCTTTTTCATGATGGCGCTTTCATTTGTGACAAAGGTGTCCTGCTTCTTGTTACACAGAAAAAAGAACCGACTCAAAAATCGGTTCTTTTTTATCTCTTATACTGTCATCGAAGCAGGAACTGTAATCTGTCCTCCTGACGGAACTTCTACAGTTGTTCCATGAACGTTTAAGCTGAATGCTTCGCCTTCTGTTTGAGCGATTTCGACGGCATTCGGCTGTACATGGACATGGATATGATGACCGCGCCATTGCATCCGGAACGTATAGCTCGTCCAGCCTTTTGGCAACATCGGCTTAAAGGATAACGTATCGTTCGCCACCCGTAATCCAGCGAATCCGTGGACGATCGACATCCATGATCCAACCATCGACGTGATGTGTAATCCGTCTTCCGTATCATTGTTGTAGTTGTCAAGATCAAGTCGTGCTGAACGTTGGTACAGTTCGACCGCTTTTTCCTCATAGCCGACTTCCGCCGCAATGATTGAGTAGATACATGGTGATAGTGACGATTCGTGAACCGTACGTGGTTCATAGAAATCGAAGTTCGCTTTTTTCTCTTCTACACTGAAGCGATCCGTCAAGAAGTAAAGACCTTGTAAGACATCTGCCTGTTTAATGAAGACAGAGCGAAGGATCCGGTCCCATGACCAATTCTGGTTTAGCGGAAGATGTTTTGGATCGAGGTCAGCGACCAAGATTTGTTCCTTATCCATGAAGCCATCCTGTTGCATGAAGATTCCAGGGGCTGCCTCATCTTTTGGATAATACATCTTCGCGTCGATATCTGCCCACTTCGCCAGCTCCTCATCCGTCAACGCTAATTGATGCATAAGTTCTTGCAGACGTTCTGGCTCTTCTTGTGCCAAATGACGGTGGACGGTCTGCGTATATTCGAGACACCATGCCGCAATCAGGTTCGTATACCAGTTGTTGTTGACGTTGTTCTCGTATTCGTTTGGTCCCGTCACGCCAAGAATCATGTAGACGTCCTTATGCGCGACGTAATTGACACGGCTTGCCCAGTAGCGAGAAATCTCGACTAATACTTCAAATCCGTATTGTCCGAGGTACGATGTGTCTCCCGTGTAATTCGTGTAATTATAAATCGCATGCGCGATTGCACCGTTCCGGTGAATTTCTTCATGTGTGATTTCCCACTCGTTGTGACACTCTTCTCCGTTCATCGTCACCATCGGATAAAGTGCACCCTTCATGCCGACATTCTTATCCGCATTTTCTTTTGCTTGCGGTAATTGATTGTGGCGATACTTGAGTAAATTCCAAGCCACTTCCGGTTTCGACGTCGCAAGGTAGAAGTTCAAGCAGTACGCTTCTGTATCCCAATACGTCGCACCACCATACTTCTCGCCCGTGAATCCTTTTGGTCCGATGTTGAGGCGTGAATCTTCACCTGTGTAGGTCTGGAACATATGGAAGATGTTGAAACGAATCCCTTGCTGTGCCTCGACATCTCCTTCAATTTTCACGTCCGCTTCTTCCCAGTGGTGCAACCAAGCTGCTTCATGTGTCGCAAGCAATGGTTCAAAGCCTGATTCGAATGCGACGTGAACCCGTTTCATTGCTTGCTCCAGTAACGCATCGATTTCATGATCGCGATTCGTTACGAGTGCGACGAATTTTTCGACTGTGACACCCTCACCTACTGCGGCTTGTTTCGTGAAACGATTCGCGACGTACTGCGTATTGCCATCGACGACCTCACACCGTGCGCCTTCGACGTCCGTGATCATCGCTGCCGTCACATGCCAATCGAGCTTTTTCGTTTTTGATGTGACATAACCAAACCGTTCTTCAATTCCGTGTTCGACAGGAAGCCAGAACTTCTCGTCATAGTTCGAGTCTTCATTTTCAACATCCGCATCAAGATACGATTCAATGACGATTTCTGCTTCAAAATTGACAGGCGTCACCGTATATTGCAAAGCAGCGATTTCTTTATCGACGATCGAGAAGAAACGCTTGGATTCGACTTTCGTTTCCTCTACCCCATTCTTCAATAGCATCGTCCGTGTCAACACACCGTGTTGCATATCAAGTTCGCGTTTGAAGTCGATGACTTCCCACGTGTTCAAGTCAACAGCTTTTCCGTTGACGGATACTTTCAATCCCATGATATTGACAGCATTGAGTACTTTCGCGAAGTACTCCGGATAACCGTTTTTCCACCAGCCGACACGTGTCTTATCCGGATAGTAAACACCTGCGACATACATGCCTTGATGCGTGTCCCCTGTGTATTCTTCTTCAAACGTCCCGCGCATTCCCATATGACCGTTTCCGATCGATGTCATCGATTCTGCCAATCGATTATCTTCTGGATGAAAACCAAGCTCTGTAATTTTCCACTCATTGACCTCAAAAAGTCGTTTCATCGTCAAGTCGCTCCTTTTTATGCTACGCATGTCGGTCACCCTGATCATGTAAGCGTTTCATCTATACTATACATTCTTTATTGTACACATAAAAAGCATCAATGCAATCGTTTGCACGAAAATAAATTTCTTTTTCTGCAACCGCTTCCTTTTACTAGAAATCGATAGCCATTTGAATCAAAAAAAGTCTATTTTCAAACCAATCGGCTTAAAAATAGACTATCATTTCATGCTTCAGATTTTCCGCCACAAGACTGACGGACGACGAGATAATGCGGAACGATGACGCGTTTTCCATAAGGGGTCGCATCTTCATTGATTTGTTCAATCAAACAATTCGTCGCTTCAAAACCAAGTCCAAAAATATTGATTTCAACAGAAGTCAACGGTGGGCTTGAGAATTCTGCGATGAACAAGTTATTGAAACTGACGACGGCCATTTGATCCGGCACACCGATCCCCATCTCATTCAGTGTACTCATGACACCAAGTGCCATCATATCGTCACTAACGACGACAGCCGTAGGCGGATGTTCAAGCGACATCAGTCGCTTGACTGCCTCAGCTCCTCCTGTCGTCATGAATGGTGCACTGACGATGTAGGATTCTTGAATCGGAATGCCCTCTTCCATGAGAGCCGTCTTGTAGCCACCGACACGCTCTTGCGTCACAGCTAGGTCCTGTGCGCCTCCTACGAATGCGATACACTCATGCCCAAGTTGATGCAAGTACTTCGTCACTTCGCGACCGGCTAGATAATTATCCGTATCGACATACGTGACATGTGATGAATCACTGAATGGTTTTCCGACGACAACGAACGGAAACTTCGAGTCTTGTAGAAATTGAACGACTTTGTCATCCGTACGGGAATACAGTACGACGACACCATCGACACGACGGCCCTGAACCATCGAGACGACACCTTCATATACTTCTTCTTCCGAGACACCTGTCGTCATATAGAGCGAATATCCATTTTGATGCGCTTTTGTACTGATTCCTCGAATGACCTCCGAAAAGAACGGGTTTTGTAGCGTTTTTGTTGCAGCACTTGGCATGACGAGACCGATCGCTTGTGTCGTTCGATTCGCTAGACTGCGAGCATGAACGTTCGGATAATATCCGAGCTCATCCATCGCCTGGCGCACCCGTTCCTTCGTCTTTTGACTGATGCGTGAACTATTCGCAATGACGCGTGATACCGTCGAGGGTGCGACATTCGCTTCCCGTGCTACATCCTTGATTGTTACCTGCATCCCCTTCACCTCACATTTCCCCTAGTTAAGTATTTTATTTTGTTTGACGTTGCATGCGTTTACGGTGAACGAGAAGAAGTATGAGCGCTAAAATCGGAGCGATCGCACCAATTGCGATGATCGACCACCAGTTGACTTGTGACTTTTCGATGACATAGCTGTTCGCACTATTTGCATCAAGCGTGATCTCATAGGCGTCACCATCTTGACGCACCAAGTCTGAGAATAAAAGTCCTCTTAAACGCTGGTCATCACCGATTTCTTTCGCAGACACGCGTAAGCTCGTCTTTTTTTCTCCAAGATTGATCGCGTAAACGACTTGTTGTTGTTTCGTCTCCCGTGAGTAGACTGCCATATGATCGGTTTTTGCGATCAAGCGTTGCTTCCCTGTTGCAAACGCTGGGTAGTCCTGACGCATCTCGTTCAACGTTTTTACGTACTGTTGCATCTTCTTGTTTTGATCAAATGTCATCATCATCCGGTTTCCAGGATCCTCGCCACCTGGCATCGCCACCTCTGTTCCTTGGTAGACGATCGGCATCCCCGGGGCAGCATAGAGTGCGAACAGCGCCAACCGAAGCTGCCGTTCCTCTTCGTCTGCTCCACCAATCTTTGCTTCCGTGATGAAGCGCTTGACATCATGATTATCAATGAAGGTTGCAAGTCCCTTGGCATTCGGATTAAACGTAGTATCTCGATTATAAACTGAATCGAGCTCTTCCGCTGAACCATTTTTGCGGGCAAACTGATCCTTGACTCCATAATAAAACGGGAAGTTCGTCACGGAATCAAAACCTAATTTTGAATAAGACGCGATTTTTCGCGGATCTCCATCGAATACTTCAGCCAACAAGAATAAGTCTGGATGCTTTTCTTTGACTGCTGGGATAAACGTTTCCCAAAATGACGCTGGCACATGGCGAACCGTATCGAGCCGGTATCCATCTATACCCGTTTCATCGACCCAGTAGTTCGCGACATCCACTAAATAATCGACGACTTCTGGATTTTCCGTATTGAAGTCCGGTAAATCGAACAGCCAGTTATTTTCGACTTCCGACGGATTATTCCAGTTCATGATTGGTTGGTTTTTATGGAACCACTCCGGTTTTTCTTTCACCATCGGATGATTTGGTCCTAAATGATTGACGACAAGATCAAGAACGACCTTGATATCCCGTTTATGCGCTTCTTTGACGAGACGTTTAAACTCTTCCTTTGTTCCGAAGTGCGGATCAATCTCGTAATAATCATCCGTCCAGTATCCATGATAACCATTCGGACGGTTCTTAAAGATCGGCGTTAACCAAATTGAAGTGAATCCCTTTTCCTTGATGTAATCGAGACGTTTCGTCACGCCTGCTAAATCGCCACCTTGGAACGCTTTTGGATTTTCAGGATCCGCCTCTTTATCATTACTCGGATCGCCATTCTCGAACCGATCCACCATGATGAAATACATTCGTTCTTTTTCCCAACCTGCTGCTTCACCCGTCATCGGTTGAAGCCCGATAGACAAGAGAAGCGGCAAGAGGAGAAGCATTATGCCTCGTCTCATGCCGCTGATTTCCCCCTTATGATTATCCTTTTGTTCCACCTGCTGTCAATCCAGACACGAAGAAGCGCTGGAATGCGAAGAAGAGAAGAACGATTGGAACTGCTGATAATACGGCACCTGCCGCAAATAACGTGAAGTTATTGTCGAACTGCTCCGACACCATGTTGTACAACCCGACCGCAAGTGTCTGTTTCTCAGGAGAACGCAGGACGAGCGATGCTAAAATGAAGTCGTTGAATGGTGCCATGAAGTTGAACAACGCGATGACGGCGACCATCGGTTTTGCGAGCGGTAAGATGATTTGCCAGAAGATTCGTAAGTGACCGGCACCATCCATCCGCGCCGCCTCATCGAGTTCTTTTGGAATCGTATCGAAATATCCTTTTGCAAGATACGTATTCATTGGAATCGCTCCACCCGAGTAGAGTAGGATAAGCGCCAGATGCGTATCAAACAATTCTAACATATTAAGCAAGACATAAATCGCAATAATGGCAACGAATTGCGGTACCATCTGCAACACGAGGAACAAGATCAGTGAATTTTTCCGACCGACGAAGCGATAGCGTGAAAAAATGTATCCTGTTAACGTGATTAGAGCGACGGAGACGACCATCGTGATGACGGCAATCTTGATTGTGTTTAAATACCACATGCCATAATCCGTTTTTGATGGATCGAACAAATCGAAGTAGTGAATCAAAGTCGGATTACTTGGGAAGATATCCGATGTAATACTTTTCCCTGGGTTGAGTGAAGTACCAACAACCCAAAGGAGTGGATAGACGATAATGATGGAGGCGACCGTCAAAATGAGATATGACAACGCCATGTTGATTCGGTTTTGTTTTCTCATATTAGATCATATCCTCATCTTTGAATGATTTTGAACGCTTGAACTGAATGACGGCAATCGTCATGATGAAGAACGACAACACAAGCGTGATCGCTGCTGCGAATCCATACTGCGGGTTCGCGCCAAGCGACAATTTGTAAATCCACGAAATCAAGATATCCGTTCCACCAGCCGATTGACCTGGTACTGCCGGTCCACCGTTGTTGAAGAGATAGATGATATTGAAGTTATTGAAGTTGAACGTATACTGCGTGATCAAGATCGGTGCTGTTGCGAAAAGAATCATCGGCAATGTGATCAAGCGGAACTTCTCTCCTGCTGTCGCTCCGTCGATTGTTGCTGCCTCATAAAGATCTTCTGGTATCGACTGCAAGATTCCCGTCGTCAGTGTCATGATGTATGGGAAACCTAACCACCACTGAATCCCGATCAAGGCAAGCTTCGTATACGTCGGATCTGTCATCCAGTCGACACCGTCAGTAAGACCGATTGCTGGTAATAACGTCGTATTGAAGACACCGAATGTCTCATTGAACATCGAGCGGAAGATCAAGATCGTGATGAAGGCTGGTACTGCCCATGACAGGATCAAGATGGAACGGAAGAACCGTTTTCCTTTGAGTCCCTTTTGGTTCAGTAAGACTGCCAGTCCGATACCGATCGCGATGACACCTGTCGTCGAAGCGACGGTCCAGACAAGCGTCCAACCAAGAACGCTGACGAATGTGTCGCGGAAAATATCAACCGTGAAGATATTCAAGAAGTTTTGAATCCCGATCCAGTCGACCAATTTCGCTGGAGGCGAGTTGTTGAACTTATAGTTTGTAAAAGCAATCAAGAAAGTAAAAATCAACGGTAAGACGACTGTGAACACTAAAAGTACTAATGAAGGAATCAACATCGCATACGGGAATCCATTATCACGGAAATTCCGTAGTTGCATCTTCAAGGAAGGTACTTCGAGGTTCATGTCGCGCAACTTACCGATTCGATACGCATCGATAAAGTTCCAGACGTAAATGGCGATACCAAAGACAAGTAAAATCAAGGCAATGATGCCCTCGACCATTAGAAAGATCGAGTGATCCCCCCTTACGCCTGGTACCTCACCGAGTGTAATCAAGCCCCAGATCGCTCCGCGATCGCCAGGACCATTTCCGGCTCCTTTGAAGAACAGTTCAAAGTTGACGAGAAAATATGATAGTACGACGACAAAAAATGTCGCGCCTTTAAGGAATTGTTTATTGTATAGTTGTCCTACTCCTGGAATGATCGACATCAGCGCCGCAATCGTGCGGTGGTTCGTCTTTTTTTCAGGCGTTGGATTCGTCGGGTGTGGTGTTGCAATCGCAGCCATCGTCCGTTCTCCTTTCCAAAGGTCATGTCTGACCTCAGGCTTCTCTTCCAACCATAAAGATGAGGGGGAATCCAAGATCCCCCTCTCTTTATCTCTTTTTCATGGATTCACGCGTTCCATTTACGCTTATTGATTGTTAGCTTCGATTTGTTGCTTGATTTGTTTGACAGCATCATCAGCTGATTTTTGTGCGTCTTGTTTGTTTGTTGCAACAAGCTGAAGTGCTGCTGCCATTGGTTCCCAAACTTGACCCATCTCAGCGATGTTCGGCATTGGCACACCGTTTTGTGATTGTGCGAAGACTGCTGCTGCGACTTCGTTATCCTTGATTGCTGCATCTTCTTGAAGCGCAGTGACTGGTGGGATCTCATTGTATTTTTCGAACATTGCTTTCGCGTTCTCTTCACCAGTGAGTGATGCCAAGAACTTCTCAGCCCACTCTGCATTTTCCGAGTATGCTGAAATCGCGTATGTTTTTACACCAACGAATGTTTTAATCGGCTCACCGTTTGGAAGTTTCGGAAGAGCTGAAGCTCCGAGGTTGATGCCTTTTTCTTTATAGCTCGCAACTGCCCATGGACCGTTCATGACAGCAACAGCTTTTTTATCGCCGAAGAGTTGGTCAAGTGCTTGACCACCGCCACCACCGATAAGACCTTTCGGGAAGAGACCTTCTTTGTACCACTTGCCGATGTAATCCATACCTTCGACAGCACCTTTGTTGTTCAAGCCGATATCTGCTGGATCCAATTTGCCACCGTTGTCTTTGAAGACATATCCGCCGTAGCCACCAATTGGACCGTGTGCGAAGTAGAAGTTATCCCAAAGCGCGAGGAATCCGTATTTGCCGTCTTTCTTTTGCTCTGTTGAGATCTTGTACAGATCGTCCATTGAAGCTGGTGCTTCTTTTAATTCATCTTTATTGAAGAGGAGGATTGGTGTTTCAACTGCTTTCGGATATCCGTAGACTTTACCGTCAAACGTTACTGCTGATTTCGCTGTATCGATGAATGGCTCAAGTGCTTTTTCGCCATCCTTGAGCTCTGCGATCAAGCCTTGGTCAACGACTGTACCGATTTGGTCGTGTGGAAGAAGCATGATATCCGGTCCTTTACCTGCTGGTCCGTCAAGTGCTACTTTCTTCTGCTGATCTGTCATCTTAACTTCTTTGACTTCGACTTTGACGCCTTCTTTTTCTTCGAACGCTTTAGCTGCTGCTTTAGTCGTTTCAGCTTTTTCAGTGTCTTCCCAGATGACGATCTTGCTTGGTTTTTTACTACCTGAATCTGAAGATGATGATTCAGAGTCTGATCCACCGCCACATGCTGCAAGTGCACCGATTGCCATGACAGATACAGAGAGACCTGCTACGAATTTTTTCATTTCCATGATTGAAATTTCCTCCCCAAGTTAACTTATGAATGATAAGTTTTAATGCACAACGTTTGCATAAAGGCACAACCATTTTCTCATGATAACAACCGAGTGGTTGTAAGCGTTTTATGAAAACGTTTGCATCACCTTTACATTTTTATTATACAATCTAAAATCCTTTTGACAAGTCCTTTTATTCAATTATTTTCTTACATTTCAAAAACTTTTTATTTTTGATTTCATTATTTGAATCAAATGCTAGATAGAATAAGTGCATAAAAAGAAAACGTTTTCATTTTTATTGTTTGCACAACATGATGCAAACGATTGCATCATACTCTCGACTTTTATCAGGAATCCTTGATTTCACGGGATTGGAATTGACTTTAAGAAAGCGCTTTACTATTCTTAGGTCGAAGACATAATCAATATGATGCAAGCGATTGCGTTAAGGAGTGACTGCCATGTTCAAAGAAGCTGTGTTTCACCGTGCGATGTCTCCGTTCGTCTATAAATATGATGAGCGAACAATCCACATCCGTTTACAAACGAAAAAAAATGACGTTGATCGCGTCGATTTGATATGGGGCGATCCATACGATTGGCATACTGAAAATCCGGATGCTGCCGATTGGAACTTCGATCCCTCAAAATCAAACTACTGGAATACATTTGAAACACCGATGAAGCGAAGTGGATCAGATGAGTTATACGATTATTGGTTCATCGATGTCGTACCTCCCTTCCGTCGTCTACGATATGGTTTCCGTCTCCATGACGGTTCAACGAGTCATGTATTCACGGAACGTGGATGGTTCGACGAAAAACCGCTCGATGATACTGGCTACTATTTCTGCGTTCCTTTTCTTAATGCAGTCGACGTATTCACTGCACCAGATTGGGTCCAGGATACGGTTTGGTATCAAATCTTCCCAGATCGCTTCGCAAATGGCGATACGACGAATGATCCAGCTGGTACACTCCCATGGAATAGTACAGCACCGACGACGACGAATCTTTTCGGTGGAGATTTCCAAGGGGTCATCGATCACATCGATTATCTCGTTGAACTTGGTATCACTGGTATTTACTTCTGCCCTATCTTCTTGGCGAAATCGAATCATAAATATGACACAATCGATTACTTAGAAATTGATCCACAGTTCGGTACGAAAGAGAAATTCAAGGAAATGGTCGATTTGTTACACGCACATGGCATTGTCTCTTATACACATCTC
>NZ_WBYY01000053.1:0-18199 GCF_048985645.1 Exiguobacterium sp. A1_3_1
GAATTCCGTTTCCTTGACTATGCACCGATCGTCTTCGTCTCAGCAAAAACAAAACGTCGTTTGCAGACGTTGTTACCGGTCATTCAACAAGCAGCACACAGTCATGCACAACGGATTCAGACAAGTGTCTTGAACGATGTCATCGTTGACGCGGTCGCGATGAACCCGGCGCCGACAGATAAAGGGGTTCGTCTTCGGATCAACTATGCGACTCAAGTCGCGTCACGTCCGCCAACGTTCGTCTTGTTCGTTAATGATCCAGAATTGCTGCACTTCTCTTATAAACGATATCTTGAGAACCGGATCCGGGAAGCATTTGACTTCACAGGTACACCAATCCGGATTTTAGCCCGTCAAAAACAATAATGAGGTGAGTCAGTATGACCAAAATCGCAGTCATCGGAGCAGGGAGCTGGGGAACAGCCCTCTCGCTCGTCTTAGCTGATAATGATCAAGAAGTCATTCTTTACGGTCGTGAGCAAATGAATGTCGACCGTATCAATGAGCATCATGAAAATACGCAGTTCTTGCCAGGTGTTGCGTTACCAAAAGCATTAAAAGCAACGACGGATCTTAAAGAAGCGGTCGAAGGGGCGACGCATATCTTGATCGTCACACCATCTTCCGCGATTCGAGCGGTTTCTCGTCAACTAAATGAGTTGCTGACGGAACCTGTCGTTTTGATCCATGCATCGAAAGGAATCGAGCCAAAGACACATCTTCGGTTGTCAGAATTAATCGAAGCAGAGGTCGATCCAGCGAAGCGTAAAGCGATTTGTGTCTTGACGGGTCCATCCCATGCTGAAGAGGTCGCATTACGTAAACCGACGACGGTAACGATTGCTTCAGAAGATTTAGAAGAAGCAGGTCGTGTTCAAGAGCTGTTCACGAATGAAAACTTCCGTGTCTATCTGAATGCGGATATCATTGGCGCAGAACTCGGTGGTGCTTTGAAGAACATCATCGCGCTTGCCGCCGGGATGACGGATGGTCTTGGTTATGGTGACAACGCGAAAGCTGCTTTGATAACGCGTGGAATGGTCGAAATGGCGCGTCTCGGTACGATGCTTGGAGCTAAACCGATGACGTTTACTGGATTGACGGGAATGGGTGACTTGATCGTTACTTGTACATCGGTCCATAGTCGCAATTGGCGTGCGGGGAATGCCATCGGTCGCGGTGAAAAGTTAGAAACGGTGCTAGAAAACATGGGAATGGTCGTCGAAGGTGTTCGTGCGACACAAGCCGCCTATGATTTAGCGGAGACGAAGCAGTGCGAACTGCCAATCACTTCTGCGTTATACCACGTTCTTTTCGATGGTCATACGCCGGAAGAAGAAGTCAAAAAGTTGATGCAACGACCACAAAAAAATGAAATCGAGCATCTCTTCACGACGAAAGATTAACGGAGTGGGGTGGAAACCTTGAGTCCAGGATTAATAAAAATGTGGATCTCGTTCGCTGGCATCGGACTCTTTGCGATCAGTGTCTTGCTGGTCACGGTCAGTCGGACGAAATTGAAAGGGATATGGCAGATTCTCGTATCGACTTTGGCATTCGTCTGTTTCATCGTCGCATCGATCATCATGGTGTTCATCGTCATGGCGGGACCAAGCGCATGAAGAAGTGGTTCGTGATCCTCATGCTCATTCCGGTGACGTTGTTATCAGGTTGTCTATTTCCAGACAGTCAGAAACCGTCGAACCGCGTACCGTATCCGCAACAGTTACGTACCGTACAGGATGCTGTCGATGCGTATCAAAAAGACACGGGTGTTTTGCCCATTAAGACGATGGAAGCGGACACTCCGCTCATGGAGCGTTATCAAATCGAATTAGGGCGGCTCATTCCGCGTTATATGAGTGACCCACCATCAAACAGTTTTGAAGGTGGCGGAACATTCATCTATCTGTTAGTTGATGTCGACACGAAACCAACTGTTAAGTTGATGGATTTACTTGTTGCAGAAGAGTTACAGAAGCTCCAAGTTCGGATTGATGCGTATCGGAAGAAGAACGAAAAGTATCCGTTTAAAGGATCGTTCGGAAAAAACCAGTTTACGCTTGACTATAAAAAACTATTCATCAAAAAAGAACCGACTGTCCCAAGTCCGTATTCAGATGAAAAGTTGTCAATCTATGTCGATGGTCAAGGACGCCTCTTCATCAACTATTTACCAGAGTTGAAGAAAGCTGTTCAAACTGCGAAGAAAAAGCCGAAAGTCGGTCAAGATATTCGGTATTTGCTCTATGAAGATCAACCTTTTGTTCCTGCCTATTCTCAAAGCTACACGATAAACGAAAAAGGCGAACCTGTGTTTTCAGAGAAATCGAGCGAAGAATCTGAAAATTGAACGTTATTTACACGAAAATGTTGTAATAGCAACGTTTATGGGGTATGATTACCCTCGAAGAAGTGATTGGGAGGGGGTGAAAGTAATGAACAAAACTGAACTCATTCAAGCAGTCGTCGAAAAATCAGGTCTTACAAAAAAAGACGTGACGAAAGTTGTTGAATCAACATTCGAATCGATCACTGAGACACTTCAGTCTGGAGAAAAAGTCCAATTGATTGGATTTGGTAACTTCGAAGTCCGTGAGCGTGCAGCCCGTAAAGGTCGCAACCCACGTACGAAAGAAGATATCGAGATTCCAGCAAGTAAAGTACCTGCCTTCAAACCAGGTAAAGCATTGAAAGATGCTGTGAAGTAATCCGGCTACATAGTCGCCCGAGATTTTCTCGGGCGGCTTTTTTGTGGACATTCAGAAGCGTGAAAGCCCGCCGATTATGGTATATTAAAAAAGAAGAACGTCCATCAACGAGATGGCACTGGAGATCGGGGGGTAAAAGCATGGAACAACATGAGCTGCGCGTGGATGAAATCATCACTGCACTCACCACTAAACAAACGACACGATTGGCTCGACATGTGGATTTCCCTTCCATCGATCGTGAACAGATCAGTTGGTTGATTGATGTCGCTCAACATGACACGCTGGATACGGAAGCACTCGTCAAAGCGATTCATTTCGCACAAGTAGCGCTACGTCTGCATGAGCGTGTCAATGAAACCCTACGCGGTTCGAAGGAGCGACAGTTGCTTGTATTAGCAGGAGATTTATTCTCGAGCTACTTTTTCGAACAGCTAGCTGGGTTACCAAAAGAGATTCTCGTTTCACTCGGACGGACGATTCAACGGGTCAACGAGGCAAAGTGTGCCCTTCACGAAATGAATTATGCATCGACGGAAGAACGAGTTCTCTTATGGTTAACAGCAGAGTTCGGATTAATGCAAGGACTCGCAGCAATCACGAAACGAGAATGGCTGACACGACAGGGGCGGCAGATCATTCAACAACAGGCAGAACAATTGGATCTGGTCGCACAGAAATTACTGTTATCGCATCTCGAGCAGATGGCGGTAGCATGAGATCTTGGAAAGGGTGAGCGGTGTGCAGGCAAAAGATAAAGAAAAAAAAGTATATGAAGTGTTTCAATCGATATCAACGAACTATGATCAAATGAATTCAGTCATCAGCTTCCGACTGCATAAACTATGGAGACGCGAGACGATGCGCCGGATGCAAGTCTTCCCGGGTGCTAAATGTCTCGATCTTTGTTGTGGAACAGCGGACTGGACGATTCAACTAGCGAAAGCAGCCGGTCCGACAGGTGTCATCAAAGGACTTGATTTTTCAGAGAACATGCTAAGAGTCGGCGTGGAGAAGGTAGAAGCGCTCGATATGAAAAACATCGAATTGATTCACGGAAATGCGATGGATCTACCGTTCGGTGATAACTCGTTCGATTATGTGACGATCGGGTTTGGTCTACGAAACGTACCGGATTATCTACAAGTCATCAAAGAGATGCATCGTGTCTTAAAACCAGGTGGAACGGTCGTCTGTCTCGAGACGAGTCAACCGACGGCACCGATTTTCCGCGAGGCATATTCATTGTATTTCGGAAAAATCATGCCACAAGTCGGGCGATTGCTTGCGAAATCATACGATCAATACAACTGGCTACAAGAATCGACGGAAGTGTTCCTCGACCGCGTCGAACTGAAACAACTCTTCGAACAGGCAGGCTTCATGCAAGTGGAAGTCAAGGCATTCGCGGGTGGGGCTGCTGCGATGCACCTTGGGAAGAAGTGGTGAGATGTCACTGCATTCCATATACCGTGATGTCACGAAGGAAGTTAATTTAGTCGATCGTTTTCTGATCAGTCATATCGCTTCTGAGGAACCAACGATCGATGCGGCAGGAAAGCAACTGTTGAAGGCTGGTGGAAAACGGATTCGACCGGCATTCGTATTGTTAGCGTCTAAATTCGGTGAGGCAGATCGGGATGAGCTGATTCGTGTGGCGGCCAGTCTTGAGCTCGTCCATATGGCATCACTCGTTCATGACGATGTCATTGATGACGCGGAACTACGACGAGGGAAACCGACTGTCATGCAATACTTTGATGAAGAAGTCGCACTGTATTCTGGGAACTATCTGTTTGGAGAGGCGATTCGATTGATTGGTGAAGTCGGAAAGCCGGAACTTGTCCAAGTGATGGTCCATACGATGCGTGAAATTTGCGAAGGTGAGATTGAACAAATCTATGACCAATATGATTGGGAACAGTCGATTAAACGCTACATCAAACGGATCGAACGAAAAACAGCCATTCTCATCGAAGCGAGTTGTCACCTAGGTGCCATTGTTGCGAACTGTTCTGCAGCCGATACGAAAGCGTTACGGTTGTTTGGACGAGATATCGGACTTGCGTTTCAAATTGCTGACGATTTGCTTGATTTCACAGCGAATCGCACAGAACTTGGTAAGCCCGTAGCAGAGGATTTGCGTCATGGACACAAAACATTACCTGTCTTTTATGGTGCAGAAGATGCTGTCTTTTATGAACGTCTTTCAAAAATCGAGAGTATGCCAACACATGAAGAAGTCGCACCTTTATTGTCGTTTCTTCAAACTTCGGGAGCTCTTGAACGAACGCAACAAACAGTCGATCATTACATCCATCGTGCCATCAAACGTCTCGAACCATTACCTAAATCCTCTGCGAAGCGATCGCTTGAAGAAGTCGCGCGCTACGTTGGAAAACGAAAAGGTTGAAGATTGTCAAAAATTTCTTGCTGTTCTTCTTAAAAGCCAGTAAACTGACTATGTAAGCGCTTTTCTAAAAGCATTTCATAGGGGGAACTAGAGATGGAACAGACATTTTTGATGGTCAAACCGGATGGCGTAGAACGTGGATTGATTGGGGAAATCATTGGACGGATCGAACGCAAAGGATTTATCATTCGTGAAATGAAAATGATGAACGTCACAGAAGAGTTAGCAAAAGCACATTACGAAGAGCATGCGGAGAAACCGTTCTTTGGAGAGTTGGTCACTTTCCTCACATCAGGTCCTGTCGTTGCACTTCGTGTCGAGGGTGCAGACGTCGTTGCCGTCTCGCGTTTGATGATCGGGAAAACAAAACCACTTGAAGCAGCACCTGGAACGATCCGTGGTGATTTCGCGAACACGATGAGTGAGAACGTCATCCATGGTTCAGATAGTGTCGAGAGTGCGGAGCGTGAGCTTGCCCTCTGGTTTCAAGGACAGCCAGTCAACGCGTAATTCATGAATAGAAAGACAACGGGGAAGGGATTCGATTTGATCGAATCCCTTTTGTCGTGTTCTTGTAAAACGGAATGACCCAATTGTCGAATTGCTTTTTGGAATGCCTATAGCTTTATGCTACTATAGAAAATAAGTTGAACCGGTCATGGAGATGACCATTCGATATCGAGAGTGAGCGAGGTGTGCCAATTGGAAGATTATGAACTTTTTATTCAACGATTCAAGACCAAATCAGGGATTGATCTCGGTCAGTATAAAGAAGCACAGATGAAACGGCGATTGACGGCGTTACGTGACAAAAAAGGATATAGTACATTTGCTTCTTATATGCAGGCAATGGATAAGGACACATCGTTATACGACGAGTTTTTAGATCGAATGACGATCAATGTCAGTGAATTTTTCCGTAATCCGATTCGTTGGCAACAATTGGAACAAGATATCTTACCGATCCTAGAGTCGCGAGCACATGGACGAATCCGGACGTGGAGCGCAGCTTGTTCGACCGGAGAAGAACCATACTCCCTTGCGATGATTTTAAGTGAACGGCTCGATCCATCCGCCTTTACGATTCAAGCAACAGATTTGGATGAACTCGTCCTAGAAAAAGCCAAGCTTGGTCGATACGGAGCTTCTGCATTGAATGAAGTCGTCGAAGCGCGTAAAAAGAAATACTTCATTGAGCAAGAGCAAACTTTCGAAGTCGTTCCGGAAATCAAACGACTCGTTCGTTTCAGTAAACATAATCTGTTAGGAGACCGGTACGATACGGGGTTTGATTTAATCATCTGCCGCAACGTGCTGATTTATTTTACAGAAGAAGCGAAAGCGCACGTCTATCGTTCGTTCGTCGAGGCCTTAAAGCCAGGCGGAATCTTATTCGTTGGTGGAACGGAACAAATTTTCCAACCCGAACGGTTTGGGTTAAAGATGAAACAGAGCTTCTTTTACGAAAAAATCGGTTGATCAGGAAGGGATGAAGCGAATGCGTTACATGACAGCAGGAGAATCACATGGAAAAGGGTTGACCGTCATCATCGATGGGATGCCAGCAGGACTCACGATTGATTTCGAAGCCATCCAGCGTGAAATGACACGTCGCCAAGGCGGATACGGACGCGGACGACGCATGCAAATCGAACAGGATCAAATCGATGCGCGTGGCGGGATCCGTCATGGATACACGACAGGATCACCGATCAGTTTGTTCATCGAGAATAAGGATCATACGCACTGGACACAAGTCATGCAAGCGGAACCGCTCGAAGAACAGTTGGAGCGCCCGCGGACGTTGACGCGTCCACGCCCCGGACATGCGGATCTCGTTGGTGGATTGAAGTACGGTCATCGCGATTTACGCGATGTACTAGAACGTTCTTCCGCTCGTGAGACGGCAGCACGTGTTGCCGTCGGCGCCTTCGCTAAACAATTACTGAATGAACTCGGGATTGAAGTGTTCTCGCACGTACGGTCGATTGGTGGCATCGATGCACCGTGGAAAGATCCCGTCGAACATCAGGAAACGATTGACGCTTCACCCGTTCGCTGTGCTGACGAACAAGCAGGGCAACGGATGATGGAGGAAATTGATGCGGCCAAAAAAGAAGGGGATACACTCGGCGGTGAAATCGAAGTCGTCGTGACGGGCATGATGCCAGGCGTCGGATCCTTCACTCAAAACGATTTAAAGCTCGACAGTCGAATTGCGCAAGCTGTCATCAGCGTCAATGCGATGAAATCAGTCGGTTTTGGTGACGGATATGAACTCGGTCGTCGCAAGGGGAGTACCGTCCAAGATGAAATCGTTCATGATGCATCCGGCTATCATCGGCGGACGAACCATCTAGGCGGAATCGAAGGTGGAATGTCGACAGGCATGCCGATTCGCGTCCAAATTGCGATGAAGCCGATTCCGACGCTCTATCGTCCACTACAATCAGTCGATATCGAGACGAAGGAAGCATTCACGGCACAAATCGAACGAAGTGATGCCTGTGCCGTTCCGGCCGCATCGGTTGTTCTAGAAGCCGTCGTCGCGTTTGAGATTGCGGTCGCTATCCTTGAAATGTTCGGGACATCGACACTCGATCGCCTTCAGGCTGCCGTCGCTGCTTACAAAGAGGAGGTCCGGACGTTTTGATCGAATTTGATATCCGGTTGAACACGTCATATCCAGTACTTATCGGAAATGGGGCATTAGCCCGGTTATCGCATCTTTCCGCGCTGAATGAGGCGGACCGCATTTGGGTCATCACGGATGAAACAGTACATCACTTGCAGATGGATCGATTGCAGGCTGCATTAGCGGATGTATCGCCGTCGATCGATGTTCATATCAGCACTGTTGCGCCAGGGGAGAACAGTAAGTCGCTTGCCGTCTATGGCGCTCTACTCGAAGAAGGGGTTCGGTACGGGATGACACGTCATAGCCTGATCCTTGCGTTCGGTGGTGGAATGATTGGTGATTTAGCGGGATTCGTCGCGGCAACCTTTTTGCGCGGCATCCCGTTCCTTCAAATTCCGACGACACTGTTAGCGCATGATTCAAGTGTTGGTGGAAAGGTTGGTCTCAACCTCTCTCTCGGTAAAAACTTAGTCGGTGCATTTTATCAGCCAAGTGGTGTCGTATATGATTTAACGCTCCTTCAGACATTACCAGACCGGGAATGGCGAAGTGGCTTCTTTGAGTTAGTCAAGCATGGGTTCCTTGCGCGACCATCATTTGCGGATTCGTTACTCGATATTTCGCTGGATGCTGTCAAAGGACTCGACTTAGAAGACTGGCTCGCACGGGGGATCAATGTGAAACGGGATATCGTCGAACAAGATGAGACGGAGCAAGGGATGCGTGCGTTCTTGAATTATGGACATACATTCGGTCATGCCGTTGAATATGCGAGTCCTGGTCTTGCGCATGGCGAGGCAGTAGGGATCGGACTTGTCTTCGTCAAGTTCTTGGAAGGAAATGACGGACAGGCGAAGCAGCTCGGGCAATTGCTCCACCGTCTTGGAACGGAATTACCGAATCGACAATCGTTTAAGACCTATCTTGAACTGATGCGTCGCGACAAGAAGAACCACCAAGCAATGATTCGATTCGTCCTTGAAAAAGAAGGGCGCTTCATTTTAGAAGCGATTAGCGAAGAACGATTGCGCCAAGCATTCAATCAAACAGTGAGGTGTCTAGAATGGGCTTAAGAGGAACAGTACAAGTACCAGGCGATAAATCAATGACGCACCGCGCTTTCCTGTTCGGTGGAATCGCCGAGGGAACGACACGTGTCAGAAACGCACTTGAAGGGGCCGATTGTCTTGCTTCACTAGAAGCGATGCAGGCGCTTGGTGCACAAATCGATCGAACACCAGAGGAAATTCGGATTACCGGAACGGATACGTTCCAAGAAGCGACAATTGATTGCGGAAACTCGGGGACAACGATTCGTCTCTTGAGCGGTATCCTAGCAGGCGGTCAAGCGACGTACGCGCTCGATGGCGACGCTTCCTTACGTAGACGTCCGATGAAACGGATCACGGAACCGCTTGCGTTGTTCGGAGCGAACATCACAGGTGAGACGGCGCCGCTTCACATTACAGGAACGCCGCTTGTCGGAACGACGTATACATTACCAGTCGCAAGTGCACAAGTGAAAAGCGCCGTGTTGCTCGCAGGTCTGCATGCGACGGGTGAGACGACGGTCATCGAGCCGATCCTGTCACGCGACCATACGGAACGGATGTTGCCGCAGTTCGGCGTTGACGTAGCAATCGTTGAACATGAGGATGGTCGGCACATTCGTGTTCAAGGTCCTGTACGCTTACAAGCAACGTCACTCGACATTCCAGGGGATCCATCGTCAGCAGCGTTTTGGTGGACGGCGGCAGCGATCGGGCAGGATAGTCGCATCACGACGACCCACGTCTTGATGAATCCGACACGGATTGGTTTTTTACAGACGTTACGCCAGATGGGTGCAAGTGTCGAAATCAATCATCGCTCAGAAGACGGTGGAGAGGAGACGGCAGATGTGACCGTCGAGACGACATCGTTACAAGCAATCACGGTCGAAGGTGATCAGATTCCATCCTTGATTGATGAGATTCCGTTACTCGCTTTGCTTGCGACGCAAGCGGAAGGACGAACAATCATTCGCGATGCACAAGAGCTTCGTGTCAAGGAAACGGATCGGATCGAGACCGTCGTGACGGCATTACAGCGTCTTGGAGCGAATATCGAGGCAACGGATGACGGCATGATCATCGAAGGACCGACACCTCTGCAAGCAGCGGAAGTCGACAGTGCAGGTGATCACCGGCTTGCGATGATGTTGACGATTGCGGCGACGATCAATCCAGAAATTATGGTTCATGGACGCGAAGTAGTTGAAGTCAGCTACCCAACGTTCTATGATGATTTAAAGAAACTTCAATCCGACCAATCTGAGTAAGCAAGAGGCGGATGACAGAAAGTGGGGCGTTTGCCTTGAATGAACAACTATTGAATGGCATCATCGAAGAATTGGAACACGGTCACACCTCAGAAGCGTTAGCAGCATTAGAAAAACTCGAAAAGACAGGAACGGATGAGGACCGCCTCGCCGTTGCCGATCTCTATATCGAACTCGGATTGTCTGACCGGGCGGTCGATCTCTTGGCGCCACTTTACGTCGAATATGCGGGTAATGCGGGAGTCGCCTTGTTACTAGCAGAGTGTTATATCGATTTGGATCGCGAAGAAGAAGCAATCTCCGTCCTCGAGCAGGTCGACACAACAGACTCGGAATATGGTCCACGTTCTCTCGTATTACTCGCTGACCTCTATCAGTCGCAAGGTCTTGACGAAGTAGCGTTAGCGAAACTGAAGGAAGCGCGTAACCTTGCACCGGACGAACCGTTACTGGCATACGGTTTGGCTGAGCTCTACATGACGCTCGGTGCGTTTGATCAGGCGGTACCGTTATTCGCCGAAATCGCGGAGCGACCAGAGTTACGTGCTGAATTGCCGCTTGATGCCCTTTACGCGGAATCACTCGCGATGACAGGACAATTTGAAGATGCGATTCCACTGTACGAACGTGCTGTCGCAGAACGCTCCGACTTGCATACACTGTTTGGTCTTGCGATGACGGCTCACCGTGTCGGTCAACACCAAAAAGCGGTCGAGACATTCCAGCAATTGATTGCACAGGATCCGGACTATACGTCGGCGTACGTACCATACGCGGAAAGCCAAGCCGAACTTGGTTTGACAAAAGAAGCGCTGAACGTCATCAAACAGGGAATGGAGCGCGACGATTACAATGATGAGTTGCGGACGATGGAAGCCTTGTTCCTTCTAAAACTCGGCGATCGCGCTGGAAGCGTCCAAGCGTTGCGTGAAGCACTTGCCTTGAATCCGGAATCAATCGTCGCAGCGGAACGTTTGCTTTCGTTACTTGCTGAAGACGAGGACCACGAAGCGATGATCGAGACGATCTCTGCCATCGAAGAACACGTCACTGCTCCGATTCTGACATGGTACCGGGCACGCGCTTTGTATGCCTTAGAGGAATACACGCAAGCGATGGAGAATTATGCGATAGTCGAAGGTGCATTCACCGAAGATGCGCTCTTCTTGAAAGAGTATGGATTCGCACTCGTCGAGGAAGGACGGCGTGAAGAGGGACAACGTCTTCTCCGTCGCGCTGCTATGTTGACACCAGAAGATAACGAACTTGTCGACTATGTTGAACGAATGGATGGATGACTTCACGGGAGAAGGGAGTAGGATTGAGATGATAGAGAGAAAGCAGCGATTCTTACGCCGCATCTTGACCTATTACACGTTAAAGCGACGGGAAGCGAAATGGATCATCGATTATTGGTTGCGCAATGAGACAAAACTTGAGCAGGTACACTTCGTTCAAAATGCGACCTTCGCTCCGAAGGCAATCATCATGACGACATACGGATTCGATGCGGAACCATTTCTCTTCAAAAAAGGGAATGTCACGACGCTAGATCCAGAAAAAGCGTATCATGATATTCGCCTGACATCGGAAGATATCTATATCGAGTTGAACTTCCAAGGTATGATGATGGATGACGAGTATTTATCTTTACTCGAGGAAAATCCGTTTCGCCCAGAAGTTGCTGTTGAACCGCGCTTAGCGGATGAAGCGACACATTTCATCGCGGTCACGGTCAATCGGCAGGAAGAAGAACGTTTAGTCCGTTTGATTGATGAAGCGCTGGATGCACGCGATCAACATCGATTCCACTCTCTTTCCGAACAGTTACGGCTCGTTCGAAGTCAACTTCCTTAACAGAAGGACTCTATTGCCCAGTGCAGGCGGTAGGGTCCTTTCGTATGTGAAGATTTGTGCAAAATATGAAGAAAAATAGAGTGGAATTTCATAAAACGTTCACATTAAGAGAGTAGGAGGAAATGCGGATATGATACATTAAATGTGACGAATTGTAAGTACGAAGAAAGGGGGAAATGACTTGCGTTTCAAACCATCCGACGTACAGCGGACACGAAGCGAGCAAGCGTACATCGATACGCTGATCGTGCCTTTGCTTCCGGTCGGTTTCGATGAGGCGATGCATGCTTACGCGGAATGCGCAGACATGACATTGACGGTGGCGTCCGAAGTCGAACGCCAGCTATCCGGACGGGCGTTGCTCGTTCCTGCTCTGACCTATATCGATGCACCGTCGATCGAACAGTTGGAAGGATGGCGTCAAGCGGCTGCTTCCGGGCAATTCCGTTTCATCACCTTCATCACTGCTGATTTAAGGTGGAAGGAGACTGCCGCCGAAGAGATTATCTACGTGCCACGTCTAGCTCTTGAGACGATGAGTCGTGACCAACAAGGTCAGATGGTCGGGAATTTCGTAGGACAAGTTCTCGAACAGTTAGGAAACCGTTGGACCGCGCTATGAAGCGGTTGACGCAATGATTTTATTAAGATACTATTACCATGTGAGAAATTTGTGTGAAGTACTGTCGTCTTGGGGCACAGCGTACATCACAAGGGGGGATCGAGATGGCTCAAAACGGGTCTAACGTAACACGTCGTCAGTTCTTGACGTATACATTGACAGGCGTCGGCGGTTTCATGGCGGCGACGATGGTCATGCCGATGGTCAACTTCGCAGTTGATCCAGTCCTGAAGAAATCAGGAGCAGGCGATAAAGTAAAAGTAATGAAGTTGTCGGATATCACGACAGAACCAAAACGGGTCGACTTCAAGAAACAAACGCAAGATGCATGGTATGAGTTCGAAGAAACGTTGTCAGCTTGGGTGTTCAAAGATGATAAGGGAGAAATTTTAGCCCTCTCACCAATTTGTAAACACTTAGGTTGCCAAGTCAGCTTCGGTTCAGATCCGACGCACCCGGAGCAATTCTATTGCCCATGTCACTTCGGTCGGTACA
The DNA here is from genome assembly GCF_048985645.1 of Exiguobacterium sp. A1_3_1. NCBI lineage: Bacteria > Bacillati > Bacillota > Bacilli > Caryophanales > Exiguobacterium > Exiguobacterium sp. A1_3_1. The sequence goes on from NZ_WBYY01000053.1 coordinate 13,057, forward strand.
CGAAAGATGGCGTCAACGTTCCAGGAACGCCTCCGACGAAACCACTCGATGGTTATGAAATGCAGCAGAAAGATGGTTTCCTCTACCTTGGTAAACCAGTCGAAAGAGGTGCGTAAGCGATGATGCAAAAAATCTATGATTGGATTGATGAGCGCGTTGACATTACGCCGCTCTGGCGAGATATCGCCGACCATGAAGTACCGGAGCACGTCAACCCGGCACATAACTTTTCAGCTTTCGTTTATTGTTTTGGCGGATTGACGTTCTTTACGATCGTCATCCAGATTCTTTCGGGGATGTTCTTGACGATGTATTATGTACCGGACATCATCAACGCACACGCGTCCGTCTACTATCTTCAAAATGAAGTCGCACACGGACAAATCGTTCGTGGTATGCACCACTGGGGTGCGTCGGTCGTTATCGTAATGTTGTTCCTACATACATTACGTGTCTTCTTCACTGGTTCATACAAAAAACCACGTGAATTGAACTGGGTCGTCGGAGTTCTCTTGTTCTTCGTCGTCTTAGCTCTCGGTCTGACAGGATACCTATTGCCTTGGGACATGAAAGCATTGTTCGCGACAAAAGTTACGATTCAGATTGCTGAAAGTATTCCGGTCATCGGTGGTATCGCGAAGACCCTCCTTGCGGGTGGAGAAATCGTCGGCGCAAGTACAATCGCTCGATTCTTTGCGATTCACGTCTTCTTCCTTCCTGCAGCATTGTTCGTCTTGCTCGGGGCCCACTTCATGATGATCCGTAAACAAGGGATCTCTGGACCACTTTAAACCGACTATCATCTAGACAACAAAAAAGGGGGAGAACACGATGCATCGTGGTAAAGGAATGAAATTCGTCACCGATTCACGGGTGTCGATCAACAACCGGATGCCGAACAAGTCGAAAGATTATTCGGAATATCCAGGTCGAACGGAAGCGTTCTGGCCAAACTTCTTACTTCGCGAATGGATGGTTGGAGCGGTCTTCTTGATCGGCTTCATGACATTGACAATCGTAGAAGCAGCACCACTTCAAAACATTGCCGATCCGACGAATACGTCGTACATTCCGCTTCCGGACTGGTACTTCCTATTCCTCTATCAGCTCTTGAAATACCAATTCGCTGCAGGTCCGTACATCTTGATGGGAACGGTCATCCTCCCAGGTCTTGCGTTCACAGCACTTCTCGTCGCGCCATGGCTCGACCAAGGTCTTGAACGTCGTCCTGCGAAACGTCCGATCGCAGTCAGCATGATGCTTCTCGCAGTCGTCTCAATCGTCTTCTTGACATGGGAATCTGTTCAAACGACTCACTGGGATACAATCCATAAACAAGGTGAGTTGACGATGAACGAAGGACCAAAAATTGATACATCGGCAAAAGGATACGAAATTTATTCGAACCAGTCATGTGTCAACTGTCATGGTAAGAACCTCGAGGGTGGAGCAGCAGCTCCGGCACTCGTTGGTACGAAGAAGACAGAAGAAGAGATTTATGAAATCGCAGATAAAGGTGTCGGTTCGATGCCTGCTGGTCAGTACAAAGGATCAGACGCGGATCGTAAAGAACTCGCGAAATTCATCGCTTCATACGGTGAAGGCGGCGAAAACAATAAATAAGCCAAAAGCCGGGGGAGCAATCCTCCGGCTTTTGTCGATGATGAGGTGAAACGATTGCAAGGTATTTTGACATTACTCCGACATAAAGCCGTACTCTGGATTGTCGGATTGATCAACTTAGCAGGTACTTTATACGGTTACTACTGGTATGAACCACAACTTGCGACATCGAAGTGGTATTACTATCCGTTCATTCCAGATAGCCCGACAGCATCCCTCTTCTTTACGATTATCGTCTTTCTTTGGATTTTCGGACGACGTTCCCGACTGTTTGAAGCGCTCGCGTTCGTGACATTGATCAAATATGGGGTCTGGGCAGTCGTCATGAACGCCTTGATGTTAAATCAACTTGGAACGGGGGATTCGTTCTTAACAGCAATGGCACTGATGTTGATGGTATCGCACGGAGCGATGGCGTTCCAGGCGTTGTTATACAGTCCGCTGATGACGTTTCGCGTCAAGGAACTCGTCCTCGTCGCCATCTGGGTCATTCATAACGATGTCGTGGATTACGTCCTCGGTCAGTGGCCGCGTTACCCAGCGCTTGCGGAGCATATCCAGTGGATCGGCTATGGCTCCTTCTGGTTGACCGGATTATGTCTTTTGATGGGATATCTGCTTGTTGCGCGCGATTCAATTGACAATAAGATCACTTGAACATAAAATAGACCTATAATCAAAAAAAAGAAAGGAACGATGTCTCGTGGCAAACTATTTGATCTATCTCGCGATCATCATCATCGTCCCGATCTGGGCTCAGATGCGGGTGCGGAGCACCTATAAAAAATATCAAGATGTTCCGATTCAGAGTGGGGTGACGGGAGCGCAGGTCGCAGACTTCATCATGAAGCAGAACGGGATCACGAACGTCCGTCTCGAGCCAATCGGTGGAACGATGTCCGACCATTATGACCCAACGAACAAAGTCGTTCGTTTGTCGGAAGACGTCTATTACGGTTCGACGGTCTCAGCCGTTTCGATCGCAGCACACGAAATCGGCCACGTCATTCAAGATGCGACGGATTACAATATGATGCGTGTCCGTCACCGGATCGCACCTGTCGCGTCAATCACATCGAACTTATCGTTCCCACTGTTGTTGATTGGTCTATTTGCCGGTTTCAGTGGTCTTGCGATGCTTGGTGTCGTCTTGATGCTCGGTGCCGTTATCTTCCAACTCGTCACGTTACCGGTCGAGTTTGACGCCTCGAATCGAGCGATGGCGCAGTTGACGGAACACGGAATCATTGATGCCGAAGAAGAACGTGGTTCACGTCGTGTCTTAAACGCAGCGGCTTGGACGTACGTCGCAGCAACACTCGTTGCTGTCGCCGAGTTCCTTCGTCTCGCACTGCTCGTCTTCAACCCGTCAAGTGATGACTAAAACGAAAAACACGGATTGCTCGTTTGAGCGATCCGTGTTTTTTTTACGTTTCTTTGATTGGGACTCGATTTTCATCGAACGTGAATCCTTCTCCTGTTACTTCATAGACATCATGCAACGTGATGAAGGCGTGCTGGTCGACACTTTTAACGAGCGTCTTCAAGCGATTGATTTCATTGCGAGCGACGACGACGTACAATACTTCGAGATCCCGTCCGGAGTAACCGCCTTTTGCGATTAGACGGGTCGTGCCACGGTTCATCGTCGCATGAATACCGTCGGCAATTTCTGTCCGGTGATCACTGATGATCATCGCTGCTTTACCGGCATACGTGCCCTCTTGCATCCAATCGATGACGCGGGCGCCGACGTAGACGGCAAGTAACGTATACATTGCCTGCTTATAATCGAGATACGTCAAGGATGCGACGATGACGAAGAAATCAAAGACTAAGAACGTTCGACCGATCGACCAACCGAAGTAGCGCTTCGTCAAACGCGCGATGATATCGACGCCACCTGTCGTACCACCGTTGTTGAAGATGATGCCAAGACCAACGCCGATGAAGACACCGGCAAAGAGCGCAGCAAGCACCATATCGTCGCGCAGGTCGATGACGAGAGGTGAATACTTGGCAATCAATCCATACCAGAAGGAAAAACTGAATGTACCGATCAACGTGTAGACGAAGGTCGTCCGACCAAGAATCTTATAACTGACGAAAAAAAGTGGGACATTCAACACTAAGTTCGTGATCGATGGAGACCATCCGAACAGTCCTTTTAAGATCAAGGTAATCCCAGTAAAACCGCCTTCTGCTAACTCATTTTGAACGTTAAAATGATAAATACCAAAAGCAAAGATGAATGATCCGATCAAAATCCAGAAAATGTTCTGGATCCGAATCGGAAATTGGAATGGAGGTGCCATTTCCGTATGCTCCTTTCAAATCAAGACTCTTTCTCTAGGGTAACGGCACGGTCGGAAAAAGACTAGCTTTTCCTATAAAAATCAGTCGAAAAGTGATCAGTATGGTCATTCCGATTGATATTGCTTAGAATAGAGACGAATAGAAGTCATAAAGAGAGTGTGGTTTTATCATGAAAAAAGCAATTGGGATTCTTTGTTATCCATCCGTCGGTGGGAGTGGGGTCGTCGCGACGGAGCTTGGTATGAAATTAGCGGATCGTGGACATGATGTCCACTTCATTACATCGAGCATGCCGTTTCGCCTGACGGAATATCGGCCAAACATCACGGTCCACTTGGTTGAAGTCAACCAGTATTCCGTTTTTAAATATCCACCATACGACATTACGTTAGCGTCAAAAGTCGCAGAAATCATTGATTTATTCGATCTCGATGTCATCCATGCCCATTACGCTGTTCCGCACGCGGTCTGTGCAGATCTCGGACGAAACATGGCAAAGAAAAAAGGTGTCGCCGTCGTGACGACGTTACACGGAACGGACATCACCGTCATCGGGCAAGATTTAGAGATGCAACCGGCAATCCGGTACGGCATCGAACGATCAGACGCGGTCACGGCCGTCTCCGAGAGTCTAGCGATTGAGACGAATGCGACGCTCAACGCACACTACGACATCGATGTCATTGCGAACTCGATTGATGAGAGTGTCTATTATCCGATGCGGGATGAACGCTTGAAGCGGCATTACGGCATCGAAGCGGACGAAGTCGTCGTCATTCACATCTCGAACTTCCGACCGGTCAAACGAATCGATGATACGCTTGCGGCGTTCGCCATTGCAGCGAAAGACCGGAAGATGCGTCTGTTGCTCGTCGGGGATGGTCCAGAGATGGGACAAACGAGACGTCGCGCAAAGGAACTCGGCATTTATGACAAAGTGATCTTTGCCGGTAAACAGGAACACGTCGCGCAATTGCTCGCCATTAGTGATATTCATGTCCTGTTGTCTGAAAAAGAAGCGTTCGGGCTCGTCGTTCTTGAGGCGATGGCAATTGGCGTCCCGAGTGTCGTCTCGACAGCAGGTGGCTTACCGGAAGTCATACAAGACGGCGTAACCGGATATATCGTTCCGACCTACGATGTCAAAATGGCTGCGGCACGAATCGGTGAACTCGCGGATGATCCGATGTTACGGGAACGGATG
>NZ_WBYY01000054.1:0-17971 GCF_048985645.1 Exiguobacterium sp. A1_3_1
CGGTCGAGACACAAGCCCGCTTTCCTGCCTTATTCAAGCAGGAAAGCGGGTCTTGTTTGTCTCTGACAGCGCAAAGATGCGCTTTTTCCTGTAGGAGTTGCGTGAAACGCGTCATTCTTTTTGTTATGAAATAAGGGTGGCAGATTATCATTCTGCCACCCTTACCTTTGTGGAAACTGACTTTTGAGTCAGCCCCCTTCTCGTGTTTTACTATATGAGCTTTTCTTAGAACGATTCTTTGCCTTCGACTTTCGTCAAAATCTCATACCCGTCCTTCAAGACGACGACCGTGTGCTCGAATTGTGAGACGAGGCTCCGGTTCGGTGTGTATAACGTCCAACCGTCCCGCTCATCTTCGATACAGAACTCATCTCCTGTTGAAATGAACGTCTCGACAGCGATGACTTGGCCTTCCTTCAACAAATCATTCTCTTCACGATTGAAGTAGTTCGAGATGGATTCTGGCTCACCATGAAGTGTCTTACCGAGACCATGTCCCGCTAAGTTACGGATGACCGTGAAGCCGCTCTTACGCGTTTCGGCATAGATTGCTTTTCCAATCTGGTTGACCTTCGTTCCGGCTTTGACTTTTTCAAGTCCTTTCTCAAGCGCCGTCAATGACACTTCAACGAGTCGGACATCTTCCGGACGTTTTGCTTCTCCAGCGATGACCGTCTTCCCTGTGTCCGAGTAGTAACCGTTCTTCACAGCCGAGACATCAACATTGACGATATCACCTTCTTGAATGACATACTTCCCTGGAATACCGTGTGCTGCGATATCGTTGACACTGATACATGTCGCTCCTGGGAAATCGTACATGACGATTGGAGCAGACTCTGCTCCCTGTTCCTTCAGGATGCGTGCTCCGATGTCATCGAGTTCCTTCGTCGTGATTCCCGGTTTGACGGCATCCGCCATCTCATCGCGTGCCATGGCGACGATTCGTCCAATTTCTCGTAATGCCTCGTAATCATAATCTAACACTTTCATTTCCTCCTCATTCACTCAATCGTTCTTGATATAGATAATCTGCAGAGATATCCGCAAATAAGAACATCCCATTACTGAGCGGCATACTAAATGTCCGCGTTTGTTCACTCGAGCTGAAGTCGACGTACCGTTCGGATAAATATCCACTATGTCGTCGTTCCATCGCTACCGTCGTCCGGATGAAGTAAGGACGGAAACTCCAGTTGTACCCTTTGTAGAAGGAATACAGTTTCCACTCCCCACTCTTTTTACTGACGTTTGAAGATTGTTGGAATCCATTCGCATCCGTGATATAAAACCGTATGAATTCCGGCTCCATCTTCCGGGCGAGCGTCAGCAACCATTGATCGAGATCTTGCTCCGGCTTCAAGGACTGACAATCTTCATTAAATCGAACCGTCCAGTCTTGCTCTAGCTGAAACAAGCGATTCATCTGCTCGCGATCATATTTATAAAACATCGGGACTTCATGGATCAACACTTCCATACCAGGACAGGTCATGACCCATTCAGGTGATGCTTCTCCAAGTAGATTCCCCATGTAGTAACGTCCTCCGTGTTGCCACGCATACCGAAGTTGACCGAGATGACTGATATTCTTATACAAAAGTGGCGCTCCAAGCTGGTCGCAAAGATGCTCCATCGTCTGTAAGAGATGTGGATACGACGCTGAGACGGTCTTTTTTTCAATCATGGAGGATAAATCGACGATCAACATATCCGGCGACATCGAAAAGACACGTTCAAGACTCGTTGCTTCCGCACGGTCCAGCGCTACCTTCAGTCCAGAGTTCTGGTAATACGCGACGATCCGACCCAGACGGTCAAAATCATCGACTTGGACATCCGTCAAAGTAACGTACATCCGCTCTTTTGGAAACGACGAGTCGACCGTCCGTAAGACATGCAAGAAGTCCTCCCCACCGTTATCAAACAGCCAAGCTGGACGACAACGGATCAGAATAAACGCTTGTGCATCGGAGGGTACTTTTTGGAATGCTTGACGGACGACATGCCCCATGACTTCGAGTTGATACTCGATTGGAACATCGTCTTCCTGAAAAAATGGTTTTAACGGTTCTCCACGAAAATGGGACTGGATTTCATACCCTTCCACCTTAAAAGGGGCAGCGCCTACGATCGGTTGAAACCATGCCTCTATCTCTTCGGGATGAACGATGACATCTAATGCATCCATTCTATTCCCCCCTTGTACTCTTGTTCTATCTTAACAAAAAAAGAGCCTCTCTGTAACGAGAGAGCCCCTGTTTTACGATAACGTCGTATCTTTTCGCAATGCGATATACAAGTACACACCGAATGTCGCCGTCAAGTAGATGATACTCAGGACACCGTATTGGATTCCGACGGCTCCTCCCTTACCGATGGCTAGCACAAGAAAGATGATGCCGCCAAATAATAAGGTCGCCAACGGAATATAACGAAAATGTCCTTTTGTCGTCCGCTCACAAATCTTTTTCGTCGCGACGATCAGTGCAACGAGACAGACGGATGCTGCTACATAAATGGTATACACGAATGATTCAGCCCTCTCCCTATCGTTCATGGCTCATTTTATCATGACCGCTCAGATAAATCATAAAAAAGAACCGACTTGTCTGTGACAAATCGGTTCGAATCGTTTACTTTTCAAAACGTGGTTTACGTCCACCACGGTTACGATCGCTTTCGCTACGGTTGCTACGTCCAGCATAACCGCCTTCACGACGATCTGATGAAGAAGATGAACGACCACCTTCACGACGCTCGCCACCGCGTGGGTTGTTTCCACGGTATCCGCCACTGCGGTTGCCGCTTCCACTTCCACCTTTGTTTCCGTAAGGACGACGGTTTCCACCACCGTTGCTACCGAAACGTTTCACGCGGATTGGTTCGATTGAAGAGATTTGGACTGGTGTTGCATCCGGCTCTTTCGTCAATCCTTTAAGTGCTGCTGAAAGAAGTTCCACTGCTTCGTACTCTTCTAAGAGTTCTTGTGCAAGTGTCGTATATTCTTTTGAGTCTTTTGCTTCAACGCGTTTGATGAGTTCTTGTGCAGCAAGCTTCAAGTTGCCTTCTAAGATTTCATCAAGTGTTGGTGCATGACGACGTGACATTTTTTTGTTCGTGACACGTTCGATTGTTTTGATTTGACCGAATTCACGTGGTGTAACGAATGTGACAGCCGATCCTGTTTTACCAGCACGACCCGTACGACCGATCCGGTGAACATAGCTCTCTGGATCTTGTGGGACGTCGAAGTTGTAGACGTGTGTGACACCAGAGATGTCAAGACCACGTGCTGCAACGTCTGTCGCGACGAGGATATCAATCGTTCCTTTTTTGAAACGACGGATGACTTGGTCACGTTTTGCTTGTGTTAAGTCACCGTGTAAACCGTCAGCTGTGTATCCACGTTGGATCAAACCTTCAGTCATTTCGTCAACACGTTTTTTCGTACGACCGAAGATAATTGAGAGTTCCGGAGAATCCGTGTCGATCAAACGGCAAAGAACGTCGAATTTTTGGCTTTCTTTCAATTCGATGAATGACTGGTCGATGTTTTCAACTGTCATTTCTTTTGCTTTGACTTTGATGTGTGTCGGAGTCGTCATGAAACGATCTGCGATTTTACGAATTTGTGGTGGCATCGTTGCTGAGAATAAGAGTGTTTGACGTGTTTCAGGAAGTGCACCGAGGATTTTCTCGATGTCTTCGACGAATCCCATGTTCAACATCTCATCTGCTTCGTCAAGGATGACCGTTTGAACGTGATCGAGGTTCAACGTCTTACGGTTCATGTGGTCCATCAAACGTCCTGGTGTCGCAACGACGATTTGTGGATTTTTGCGAAGTGCGCGGATTTGACGATCGATTTGCTGACCGCCGTAAACAGGAAGTGCATGAACGCGTTTTACTTCACCGATCCGGTTCAATTCTTCTGCTACTTGGATTGCGAGCTCACGTGTTGGAGCAAGAATCAACGCTTGGATGTTGCGTGATTTTGCGTCAAGACGCTCGATTGTTGGGATACCGAATGCTGCAGTTTTACCAGTACCTGTTTGTGCTTGACCAATTAAGTCAACGCCGCTGAGTCCGACTGGAATTGTTTCTGCTTGGATTGGTGTTGCTTCTTCGAAGCCCATTTTTAGGACACCTTTGATAAGTGCCTCACTAAGATTTAATTCACGAAATGTTGTCAATGCTAAATACTCTCCTTTGTCATATGAAAAGCGTCTGCCACTAAACAGACGCTACCGTAACGAATACAATCGACTACCTATTATAACAGAATCTATCACATAAAGATAGAGTGGTTTCTCTTATAATAATGTTTAGGGAAGTCACCATCATAATCGTTGCCATAAGGGCGAGGGAAAGGCGAAGTGCCCGGACCGTGCGATGTACGTCATCGCGTGCCCCCACTAGTGATGGGGTATATTCAGTAAATGGTCGCCGGTAATCAAACCAGCCGCAACCACCAAAATGATGAATTCCTTACTATCTATTCGAAACGCAGGCTTACTCGGTCCGATTATTTCGTCAACCGAATACCCGTTTCATTTTTTTCTATTTTTTTATCTTTCAACAGGCGACCGAGCGCTCGTTTGAATGCTGCCTTGCTGAGACCGAATACTTCATCGATCGTCTCGGGAGCTGTCTTATCACCATACGGCATCTGACCATCATGTTCAAGTAGATGGTTCAGAATCAACTCCGCGTCTGTATCAATGGCTTCAAAGGCACGTGGTCGTGCTGAAAGTAATACTGTACCATCTGGTTTTACATTTGTCACTCGTAATTTCAAGACTTCTCCAAGACGCGGCCAACGTTCCATCTCACGTTCATGCAAGAATCCGATCGATTGATCGTTGACCCAGACGTTAACGCCTGGTTCACGTTGTGAGAAGACGAGACCTTCGACGTCCATGTTGTTCCACTCCTCTGGAGCTGGCTTCGCACGTAAGTTGAAGTATGCATAAGGTGCAGGGTCTCCGAGTAACCGAAGCTTCTGATCATGTTTCAGACGAATGAAGAGTTGATCGCCTTCTTCTGGCCAGAACATCCGGCGCTGCGGCAAATCGTCGAGTGAGACGAGAACGTCTTTTTGAATACCGATGTTCGCGAACACTCCTGTGTTATAGCGTGTTCCATTAATCGTCGTCTTGACATAGTCTTCAAATGAAGCTTCTGGAATCGTCATCGATGATGCTAGACGCCCTTCATTATCTTGATACAAGAAGACTTCTACCTCTTCATCGAGGGCTACTTTCCGTGTTTGTTCATTGTTATGCAACAACACGTCTTCATTTCCATCTGTCAGAAACACTCCGAACTCTGCTTCGCGTTCTACTTTTAATGTGACAACCTGTCCTGCGCGTAATCCCATTTCGGGTCATCTCCTCTCTGTACTTGAATCGATTCCAGTTCTTGTGAATCGTTCTGCTGTTCTTTCCCTACCATACTATACTCTTTTTCCATTCATCTCTGATATCGACACAATGGTGACAGTTGTGACATATTTGTGAACGGAACACATTTGCGTGATTTTTTTGAAAAAAAGATATATGATTAAATAACAGGAAAAAGAAGGTTTAGTTTAGGTAAATATGGGGGATAAAAATGTTTCATAACATTCAATCGCGTTCGTTCGCACGACGCTTCACGAAAACATTGGTTTTTGCATTTTTTGCGTTCCTTGCTACGATTGGAATTGTCTTCGCAGAAGGATCGAACAGTACGGATATGACACCGAAGACACCAGCGCTTCAGCAAATCGATCGCCCTTAAAATCTACACCTTCCGTGTGGATTTTTTATTTTTTCCGGACATTTACAGGACGATAAAGGAAAATTGCGTTTGACCTCGAATTAAATGAACATGCCATCATTTTAATTTTTGAGGAGGAAACGGACGTGCTCTTCTACTTATTTACGACGATTACGGGTCTCATCACTACATACTTAAGTTTTGTTACCGGTTATTATACGAGTTCGATCGGTGTGTTCGTCTTTACACTAGCGATTTGTCTGTCACTATCATCGATCCGCCAGTTGATCCGTACGTCCTATCTGACTTACATTGAATACATTCAACACCGTCGTGTCAAAAAACAGTACGAACGGATGAAGAAACGAGAACAATCTTATCAAATCGGCTATCCTCATCGAGATTCGAGTACACCACTTGCATTCTCCGCGACAGACCAGCATGATAAGTAAAGAACACGATTTCATCACCTAGGAGGAACAGATTCATTATGAACGAAATCCCTTTATCAAACGGTTGGACACTTCGCTACTCTCCTGTCATCGATTTATGGTTGAAGGAAGATGGCGTACTGCTCGTAGATCACGAAGATAAGGTCCGCTTGACTCTCATTTTGGATGAGGAAACGATGGAAATCAAACAGATCGACAATACGAACGCCACGTTCTCTGTTGATCCGACGACACGTCGCCTCACCTTTGAACTTGGAGAAAGCGAAGAGGAATCTGAGCCTCGTTACTGGGAATAATCACGCAGACTGGGTGCGACGCCCGGTCTTTTTTTGTACAATAACATCAGCAATGAAAAAAGGAGCTGTCACTTCACCATGATACGTACTGTCATATGGTTCATTTATTTTGGACTTGTCTTACCCTGTACCTTACCGTTTTTACCTAGTGCAAAACGTCGAACGCACCTCGCGCGCTATGCATTCGTCCAGCGTGTAGCAAGTGCCTGGGCAAACTCTCTTCTCCGACTCGCTGGCGTTCGTGTCAACGTGACGGGTCGTGAGCATATCCCGGCAAACGAACCCGTCGTCTTCATCTCGAATCACCAAGGGAACTTCGATGTTCCGATTCTACTTGGAACAATCGATAAACCGAAAGCATTCATCTCAAAAATCGAAGTGAATAAAATTCCGATCGTCAATGTTTGGATGAATCTGATGGGATGTGTCATGATTGATCGAAAAGATCGACGCCAATCGCTGAAAGCGATTCGTTCTGGTGTCGAGACGATCAAGGACGGACAATCGATGATCATCTTCCCGGAAGGAACACGCTCCAAAGGCGGTCCAATGGCGGAGTTCAAAGCGGGAAGCTTCACACTCGCGACCTCAAGTGGTGCTCGCGTCGTACCCGTCGCAATTTCGGGAAGTTATCGTGTCATGGAGGAAACGGGTAAGATTCGCCCTGCCACGGTCGACGTTACGATCTTACCGTCGATTGATCCGAGTACGATGACACAGAAAGAACTCGTCCAAACAGTCGAACAGCAAATCAAACAGATTGTAGAAGGTGTCTAATATGTTAATGAAAGCAGAAAATCTCAAAAAAGAATTTGCCGATAAAATCGTCTTCGAAGATGTGACATTCTCCGTCTCACCTGGCGACCGGATTGGCATCATCGGCGTCAATGGTACCGGTAAGTCGACTCTCCTGCATATCTTGGCAGGTAAAGAGACGGCAGACGCTGGTACGATGCATCACCCGAATGATTATCGGGTCCGCTTGCTATCGCAAACGACCGATTATCCGGAAGACCAAACGGTCATGGAAGTACTATTGTCTGGTGATACACCAACGATTAACGCCTTACGTCACTATGAAACGGCGCGTCTAGCACTCGAACAAGATCCGACGAGTGAAACGTTACTCAATCGCTTCATCATTGCTCAGACAGAAGTCGATGCTGCGCAAGCTTGGGACACGGAATCACGCTTAAAAATGATTTTAAACAAACTCGGTATCCTCGACTTGAACGCGTTGATCGGCTCGCTTTCCGGAGGACAACGCAAGCGTGTCGGACTCGCTGAAGCTTTACTTGATGAAGCCGATCTTCTCCTGCTCGATGAGCCGACGAACGAACTCGATGCTGAGACGATCAGTTGGCTTGAGACTCAAATCAAGGAATACCGTGGTGCGATTCTACTGATTACCCACGATCGCTATTTCTTGAATCGTGTGACGAATCATATGATGGAGATCGCGAACGGTACGGCTTATTTCTATGTCGGAAACTATGAATCGTTTCTTGAGAAACGTGCCGAACGTCGTGAACGGACAGCATCTATGGAAGAAAAACGTCAAAACATCCTCCGTCGCGAACTCGCCTGGTTGCGTCGCGGAGCAAAGGCGCGGACGACGAAACAAAAAGCTCGGATCCAGCGCGTGGATGCTTTACAAGACCTCTCGTACGAGGAAGAAGAATCAACACTCGAAGTACAGGTCGGTTCGACCCGTCTTGGTAAAAAAGTCATCGAAGCGCATGACGTCTCCCATCGATTTGGTGAACGGACCCTTTTTGAATCGTTTAACGCTCTGATTGGACGGAAAGAACGGTATGGCATCGTAGGGCGAAACGGGAGTGGAAAATCAACACTTCTTTCAATCCTTGCGCAACGCTTAGAACCAACAACCGGTGAAATCATTCACGGCGAAACGGTGAAGATCGGCTTTTATGGGCAATTTGCCGAGTTCACGCATCCCGAACGCCGTGTCATCGATGAGGTCGAACGGATCGCAAAAGTCATCACGACACTCGCTGGTGAGGAGATCACGGCAAGTCAGATGCTCGAACAGTTTCTCTTTAAACCGGAAGCCCAATATAAACAAATCGGTAAGCTTTCCGGCGGCGAAAAACGACGTCTGAAATTGTTGACGATTTTGATGGAAGAACCAAACGTCCTCTTCCTTGATGAGCCGACGAACGACTTGGATACTGAGACGTTATCCGTCCTCGAAGATTATTTAGAATCATTCCCAGGCACCGTCATCACGGTCAGCCACGATCGCTACTTCCTCGACCGGGTCGTCAATCGCTTGATTGCATTTGAAGACGGGAATGTCGTCTTTTATTATGGACAATATACAGACTATCTTGAGCAAATGACAGCACCCGTTCCATCAATCGTTGTTGAAAAGACGGTTGAGGTTGCTACAGCACCAAAGATAGAGACGCCAAAAAAACTAAGTTATCAGGAACAACAAGATTGGGCAATCATTGAACAACAAATCGAAGAAAGTGAGACAGAACTGGAGCAATTAGAAGCCGAACTTGCTTCGGCAGGAAGCGATCTTGGTAAAGTCAATGAACTGTATCAAGCCATTGAAAAAACGAAAGCGATGCTTGATGAACGGATGGAGTATTGGACGTACCTTTCTGAAAAAATCGAGGCATTTGAAAACTATCGTCAATCTAATCAATAATTTCGATAAGCGGAGTTCTTCCTTAAAGAAGAACCCCGCTTTTTTCATGAAATGGGAATCACCTCTTATTTTCATTTTAAATCTGAAAATAAATGTGAATTCAAACTAAATATCGGGTAATGTTATAGCATATTTCGTTTTTATGGAAGGCTTGCGAAAGGAGGAGTTCCGGTGAAACGGATCGTTCAAAACATCTACCCTACCGTCGCATTCTACTTAGTTGTCACGTACACCCTGCTCTGGCTATTACCACAAGATCGCTCGTTACAACTTTCAGCGATCATTAGTCTAGTCGGTTCTTTCGTCATTTTCCTACTTAGTCAATCGAAGGCTTTCAAACAATCTTCCATTCCATATAAATGGTTATCGGTCGCCTTTTTCTCGTATTTTCTAGGCGATTTCCTCAATATGATTGGTCGTCTTTTTCAATGGAACGCTGTTAACCTGAACGTCTTACTGGATTTGCCTTACACGGTTCATTTAACGATGATAGTCATCTTCTTATTTCGGCAGTTGGATTTGACTTTGTTTCAAAAACAAAAATTATTGATTCTTGATTCTTTAACATTGTTCACTGTATCGATGATTGCTGGATACATCGCTATTTTCCGCTTTGTCCCCTCTTATACGCGAACGGTGCTCGAGCAAATCAGTTGGACCTTCTATGCCTTCTTGACGATTCTGTTGACGCTGTTCTTTTTCTTACTTTATGCTTCTGGACTAAAGCGAAACGTATCGAGATTAGGATTCCTCTTTCTCGTACTCGGAACGTTCGTGCTCGGTATGACGAACTTTATTTTTTATACGTTGTTATTGAACGGTGAACCGCGAATGGCTGGTTTATTGCTTCCGCTATACCCACTCAGCGGACTCTTCATCCTTGCCTTCATGAATACTCGCGCTCTTCCCATCAGTCATGAACAACAAGCAACTCTTCTTCGGGTCGAAACACTTACGCGTTCCTTGATGTCGTACATCTTATTATCTGTACTGATTCTCTATATTACATTCTTCCCTGTCTCCCAAACCTTTTTCTCACTTTCCGTCGGCATTACGTTTTTATTATTTTTAACACGACAGCTTTTTTCATATCAGGAAAATCTGCGGTTGTTACAGGAAACAACAGCATTGCAAACGAATCTAGAAGACATCGTCCATCAAAAGACAGCACTCTTACAGTTACGTGAAAAAGAACTAACGTCGCTTTTTCTATCTTATCCAGAAGTTGTTCTTGAAATCGATGCTACGTATCAGATTCGATCTGTCAATCCAGCTGCTGTCGAAGCTGGATGGAGCGATTTACCGCTCGGACCGAGCCAACGGCTACAACTCGATCGACTCATTCCATTGATTCAACAAGCGCAGCTGATTTATCCCTCTCATTTGCTACATGTACCGGCCACGGAGGAACATCCGGAAATCTTTTTGAATACGACAATCATCGATATCCCGGATCACCAGCGCTATTTCGTCATCTTGGCGGATATCACGGAAGATTATCAACAGGAAGTATGGCTAGAACGTATGGGGTATCATGATTCGCTCACGCATTTGCCAAACCGACGTTACTTCGAGGAACAACTTTATCTAACTCTGCCGACGTTAGAATACGGCTCCTTACTATTCATTGATTTAGACGGTTTCAAACAAATCAATGACACTTATGGGCATGATGTTGGTGACCTAGTGTTACAAGAGACGGCGAGCCGCCTTCAATCGATGACGACGTCAACTGATCTCGTTGCACGTCTTGGAGGAGATGAGTTCTTGATCTTCATTCAGGCATCTGCTTCGGAAACACGTCAGTTTGCCGAACACGTTCTCGAAGTTCTAAATCATCCGTTCTATATTCAGACACATACGCTTCAAGTCACACCATCAATCGGAATTTCCTTATACCCTGAAGATGGTAAAAGCTCAGAACAATTATTGATTCGAGCAGATGAAGCCATGTACCATATTAAGAAGACCGAAAAAAACAATTTTTTGTTCGCTACTCAAATTAAACGTTAGGAGGGAGTCCATGCTTAAATCGAACTATTTCATCCGTTGGTTTCCTGCCATGCTCGTCATGTCTTTTGCTCTAATGATCCTTGCCACATGGACCCCTTCCATCTCTAATCGGATCGTTGAACAAGTACTACAGTATGCCTCTCTTGGATTGATTGCTTATTTTATTCTTACTGCTTATCGTAAGGAACAAGCATTAGTCGTACCAAGACGAAAATTCTGGCTGATCGCTTTAGGATCACTAGTTTTATCCTGTATCGGTTCCGTTCTTGAGACATTACATTTCTTCAATCCAGACTTTCCAGTTCCATCTATTTATAGCCTAATTTTATTTTCAATATCCCATTACGTATTCTTATACGCGATTTTTTACCGAATCATCACAAAACGGACACTCGGACAACACGTACTCGCTTTCGTCGATGCCGCGATCATCGTCGTTTTCATTGGACTTGTCGCGTTTCACGTCCTCAATGAATTGACGAATCCTGGACTGCAAACTGTTCCTTATGCCATCATCGTCATCACGAATACATCACTCGGTTTATTCGTTTTCTTCTATTTCACGTTCATCCAAGAAACCCATTGGGTATCAAGGATGGCATTGTTCTTATTGTTTTTATCCATTTTTATTCGCGGTATCTACGAAGTCTCAAGTGTTTATTTCCCGGACTTCTCAGCGAATTATCTATTGTTTTTCCCGATCTTGATCCGTTTGGTGCAAAGTGCAGCTATTCTATGGCATATTGATCATATCGAAGAAGGAACCACTCGAACGACGGTCATTCCCCGTTCCTGGCTCCCTCTACTGGCCGTTCCTTTATTCATTCATTACATGGTGGAACGAGAAGGCGGAAAGCTCGATATCTTTATCATTTTAGTTTTACTAATCATTCGACAAATCTTGATTGCTCGTCAGCATGGGTTGATCGTCGCACAATTACACGAACGGAATGAACAACTCGCTTCACGCATCGAACATCGAAAACAACAAATTAAAGATAGCGAACAGCAAGTCATCCCACTCTTTCTCGGTCACCCTGATCCGATGATTCGACTCGATCAATCCGGAACGGCACTATACGCGAACTTAGCTGCCCAACGTCTGTTTCATTTACCCGACATGACGATTGAACATATTCCTCGTACGATGCGTCACCTATTAGAAACACTTGAGACAGATATCGATGAGTATGAAGATGAACAACATAGACGATATGAGATCATTGATATTCCGATTCAAATTGCTGCCACCTCGATGGGACGTTTCACGATTTTACATGACGTCACTGAACGAAAGCTCCGGCAAAAACGGATCGAATACCACGCCTACCATGACGCCTTGACAAGTATCGGAAACCGTCGTTCGTTAGAGCGAGATTTTTCGAACCATCTCCTCGAGATGAATTATCTTGCGGTAGTCGATTTAGACGGTTTTAAGCAAGTCAATGATACGTATGGTCATGAAGCAGGTGATTACGTATTGATCGAGGTCGCGAAACGATTGAGCGAGCATACGAATTCTTTAGAACAGGTGTATCGACTTGGTGGAGATGAGTTCGCGATCCTCTTACACGCCGATGATGAACTGTCCTTACGTCGAAAATGTAAATCCTTCTTACACTTTTTAAGACGTCCTTACGTCTATAAAGGACAATCCTTATTCGTCTCTGCAAGCATCGGTGTGACCGCGTGTCATAAAGCTGATCTTGAAACATGCTTAAAGCAAGCCGACCTTGCCATGTATCGCGTGAAACATCGGGATAAAAACGATGTCGCCCTATATCGAGCAGATTCTTGAAAAAAAAACCTAGAACACATTGATCATAATCGGTCATGTGTCCTAGGTTTTTTCGATTATTCTTCTGGTCTCGGCGCAATGTTGCCTTCTTCGATATCGAGGAGTAAGTCGATCAATTCCGCACAAAACTCAGGGTACTGGCGAAGCAACGCGTCTTCTCCTACTTCATCCACGAAATCTGTCAACAAAGCGAGGACTTCTGGTACCAGTGCGCGCGCTACTTTCATGTAGGCAATCGCAAAGCGCCACTTCCCAGAAATGTAGAGCAGTTTTCCAATCAACAAATCACCTGGTTCGACTTCAATCTCAGACAAATCCGTTTGATACGTCTGTTTTGACATCAAATCAACGACACCATCCGCCTCGACTTGAAACAGCGAGGGCATCGGGTCCGCTAATCCACGCAAGGCACGATAGAGGCTAGGCGATAACTCTTCTTTGACCTGCTCAAGAAAACGACCGTGCGGCGTTTTTCCTTGATCATCCGTCTCATAGAAGATGGCCCAATCTACGAATAAGTCCCGGAACAACTCAGCATCTTTTAAATACCAACGTCCCTCCGTTGCAATCTCTTCTATGAAAGCGACCCAATCCGTACTACGTGCTGTCGCTGCTTCTTGATACATCTTCTTCAAGGCTGCATTCATTTCCGCTTCAGAAACCGTCGTCGGAAACGGAATTACTTTTCGATCGTTCTTCATTTCGATCGCCCTTTCCGGTGAGGAGTAGCCGGTCGTTTAATCGTCTGAGGTGCTGTGAATTCACGTTTTGGAATGACTTCCCCACGGTAAATTTCCATTGCTTCCATCTCGACGCCCATTTGCTTCGCAAGTGTTTTTAAGTGTTTTAAGTCTTGATCCGTAACAAGAGCAAGTACCATTCCGTTCGCATTTCCACGTCCCGTCCGACCTGAACGGTGTACGAAATCGTCAAGCGACTCCGGTAAATCGTAATGGACGACATGCGTGACTGCTTCGATATCTAGACCACGTGCCGCAAGACCTGTCGTGACGAGTAAAGGAAACTCTCCTTTTTTGTAAGAACGTAATGTCTCCATTCGCTCTCGTTTTCCTTTTTCAGCATCCAAAATCCGATATTTCAATGAGAATTTACTCAACTCACCATTCAATGGTCCGAGGAAGGAGCGGTTGTTGATGAATGTCAGTACTTTTGATCCTTGCATGTTCGCCAGGCGACGTAACAATTCCGGCTTCTGACGACGTGAAGTCTCCAAATAACCGAATGTCACTTGTGTGCTGACGGCACGCTCAACCCGAATCGTCTCAGGGTTGTTTGCAAGCGTCCGTCCCCATTCTGCTGTCCGTTCCGGCAATGTCGCGGAGACGAATGCTAACTGACGATCGCGTAGTGCACTGTTTGCGATTCGCGTCGCCGAGTCACTCATACCACTCTCATAGATTTGATCCGCTTCGTCCAAGACGATCAATTTCACCTTATGCATCTTTAGCTTCTTCGAATCGATCAACTCAACGAGACGCCCAGGTGTACCAACAATGATTTGTGGTTTTTTCTTCAATCGTTCATATTGTCGTTTTAATTCAACACCACCAATGAATGCACCGGATTTGATACCACTTCCTTGAGCAAACAATTGAATGACTTGATGAATTTGCATGACGAGTTCCCGTGTTGGTGCCGTGATCACGACTTGCACGTGTGGTTCTTCTACTTCAATCTTTTCTAAAGCTGGAATGACATAAGCAAGCGTCTTCCCTGTTCCTGTTGGCGCTTCAGCCAGGACATCTTTTCCTTCGCGCAACAACGGAATCGCTTGTTCTTGAACAGGCATCAACTCGGTAAAGCGCGCCCGTTCCCATGCTTCCTGTAAAAATGGTTTTGTAAAGTTCATAACGATTTCTCCTACTCTCTTAATTCCATCATGCCGTTACGTATTCGACATGATCTCCTGATGCATCACGGTATCCCCGTAATGTCTGTGTATATTCATTTCCTGCGTCGAGCAATCGAATGTGGAATCGAATCTCGCTTTCACCGGCTTCTTCTTCTAAAATCTCGAATCCTTGGATGACACGATCCTGTAATTCTGCAGCGAGTGCCGGGTACTCCGCAAGACTCGCATACGTCGCTTTTACGTCAACCGGACGACGAACAAGCGCAATCCAATACGATTCATCATAGCCGATAAAGTCTTCATAATCAAAATCATCTTCAAATCGAATCCAGAATCCATCATTTTCGAATTCCGTGATCATTCCCGTTCGCGTTGAACCGTCCGATCCGATTTTCAGCGAGACCCAGTCTCCCGACTGATACTCTCCTTGTTGTGTTAATGATACATACTCCATTTGGCACACCTCCACGTTCTATATTCCCTTTTTCATTGTCAACGATACGTCTTAAAAATACAAGGCACCGTAGCGTGACATTCCTCACAGTTTCAACTGTTCTAGTGAATCTTTTTCAAATCAACTCATACAGTTTCCAAAAAACCTTGAATTAGCAATCTAAAACTGTTTTTTTAAAACTATTTTCATATGAATACAGAAATAAAGAAAGCCCATCATATCAACGTTTGTCCACTTGTTAAAACATTCACATGAACGTAAAGGGAATCACCCCTTCCTTTTGTTACACTATTCACATAAGGAACTGATGATTAGCTCAATATTAAAGGAGTGGTATCCATGTTATTAGAAAAAACAAGTGCCTGGGCAAGCTTTACGTCTGGTGAATGGGTAAAGACGATCGATGTCGCAGACTTCATCCGACTCAATCGCACGGAATATACAGGAGATGATCACTTTTTAGTCGGTCCGACGCAAGCAACGGAACGTCTCTGGCAACAAATTCTACAGCTGACGAATGAAGAACGACAACGTGGTGGTGTATATGCCGTCGATGCTAAAACACCATCAACGATCCTCTCGCATGATGCAGGGTATCTGAATCGCTCACTTGAAAAAATCGTCGGTTTACAGACAGACGAACCGTTTAAACGTTCGATTCATCCGAACGGTGGGATTCGGATGGTGAATGATGCCCTAGCTGCGTATGGCTTTGAAGCAGACGAGACCGTCACGAAAACTTTCAGCGAGTACCGGAAGACACATAACCAAGGGGTTTTCGATGCCTATACCCCTGAAATGCGCGCTGCACGTAAAGCCGGTATTATCACCGGATTACCTGATGCTTATGGTCGCGGACGGATCATCGGTGACTATCGTCGTGTTGCTTTGTACGGAACGGCACGCTTGATCGAAGAACGTAAGAAGGATTTAAAGGCACGTGGCGGGTTCTTATCTGAATCGATGATTCGCGACCGTGAAGAGATGAATGAACAGTTGCGCGCATTAACGGAATTGACCGAGCTTGGAGCTCGCTATGGTTTCGATCTCTCCCGCCCTGCAGAAACAGCACAAGAAGCATTCCAGTGGGTCTATCTTGCCTATCTTGCTGCCATCAAAGAGCAAAACGGGGCAGCCATGTCACTCGGTCGAGTCTCGACGTTCCTTGATATTTATGTCGAACGTGATCTTGCGGCTGGTCGCTTGACGGAAGAGACTGCACAAGAACTCGTCGATCATTTCGTCATGAAGCTTCGGATCGTTAAGTTCTTACGGACACCAGACTACAACGATCTATTCTCAGGTGATCCGACGTGGGTAACGGAATCAATCGGTGGAATGAGTGAAGATGGACGATCAAACGTCACGAAAAGTTCATTCCGCTTCTTACACACTCTCTCGACACTTGGTCCGGCACCGGAACCGAATCTAACCGTTCTCTGGTCTACTCAGCTTCCACGCGGATTCAAGGAATTCTGTGCGAAGATGTCGATCGTTTCAAGCTCGATTCAATATGAAAACGATGATTTGATGTTACCGGTTTATGGAGATGATTACGGCATCGCTTGTTGTGTCTCCGCGATGAAGATCGGGAAACAGATGCAGTTCTTCGGTGCGCGAGCAAACCTGGCAAAAGCATTACTTTATACGATCAATGGCGGAATGGACGAGAAGCTCAAAATCCAAGTCGCCCCAGCAAGTCCATTGATGCTTGATGAAGTACTCGATTACGAAACCGTCATGGCGGCTTATGATCGTCAACTCGATTGGCTCGCAGAACTGTACGTCAACACACTGAATGTCATCCACTACATGCATGATAAGTACAGCTACGAACGGATTGAGATGGCTTTACATGATCCAGAAATCTTACGGACGATGGCATGCGGTATCGCTGGTTTATCGGTCGTCGCTGACAGTCTATCTGCCATCCGTTACGCAACAGTTCGTCCAATCCGAGATGCGGATGGGATTGCAGTTGATTTCAAGATCGAAGGCGAGTTTCCGAAGTTCGGGAATAACGATGAACGGGTAGATCAGATGGCGGTCGATCTCGTCACACTGTTCATGGAGAAAATCCGTAAACATCCAACGTATCGCAATGCCCTTCCGACGCAGTCTGTCCTGACGATTACTTCAAACGTCGTCTACGGTAAAAAAACAGGAAATACGCCAGATGGACGCCGTGCGGGTGAACCATTCGCACCTGGTGCTAACCCGATGCATGGACGTGACACTAGAGGAGCTGTCGCCGCACTGACATCTGTCGGAAAATTACCATATGAACATGCGCTCGACGGGATTTCCTACACGTTCTCGATCGTGCCAAAAGCACTTGGTAAGGATGAAGCCACACGCATTCGCAATACAGTCGGATTACTTGACGGATATATGGGTGGTACGACTTCAAAAGGACACCATTTGAATGTCAACGTCTTTGACCGTGAGACGTTACTCGATGCCATGGAGCATCCAGAACAATATCCACAGTTAACGATTCGGGTATCCGGTTATGCAGTCAACTTCATTAAACTGACGCGTGAACAACAGATCGATGTCATCAATCGAACGTTCCACGGTTCTCTCTAAAATGATGTGTAGTATGTGAAAGGAAGTGAGCAGGATGACCTATGGTATGATCC
>NZ_WBYY01000055.1:0-17625 GCF_048985645.1 Exiguobacterium sp. A1_3_1
TGAAGTTGCCGAAGGACGGGAACAACTTAATGGAGTCTTGATTCATATCGATGACACAACCAAAAAAGCAACG
Source organism: Exiguobacterium sp. A1_3_1 (assembly GCF_048985645.1). Classification (NCBI taxonomy): domain Bacteria; kingdom Bacillati; phylum Bacillota; class Bacilli; order Caryophanales; genus Exiguobacterium; species Exiguobacterium sp. A1_3_1. The sequence goes on from NZ_WBYY01000055.1 coordinate 74, forward strand.
AAGATTGAACGGATTCATCTGACGGATCAGTCAGTATTCTTCGACTGATTGCCATTTCTGGATGGGGAGGTACACGCATGGACGTCCTGAAAGTATCAGCTAAGTCGAATCCAAACGCGGTAGCAGGTGCACTCGCGGGTGTCATTCGAGAGAGAGGTTCCGTCGAGATTCAGGCCATTGGTGCGGGAGCGCTCAATCAGTCTGTCAAAGCCGTCGCCATCGCACGCGGATTCGTGGCGCCTTCTGGCATCGACTTGATTTGTATCCCAGCCTTCACAGACATTTTGATTGATGGGGAAGAGAGAACCGCCATCAAACTCATCATCGAACCACGATGACGAATTGGACATAGGTCCTATTTGCAAGTAGACCATTTACTCGACTGGAGTAGATGGTCTTTTTGCTGCGCCTTCGAAATTTTCTCACCTTTCCACCGAGGGAGCATTGTACTACTTCCGGTAAATCGGTATCATGAGGGAGGATAGAGAGAACTATCATTTCAGGGGACAGAGAAGGAGCGAACGTCGATGTATAATCAGTTATCATGGAAAGTTGGCGGTCAGCAGGGAGAAGGGATCGAATCAACAGGCGAAATCTTTGCGATTGCCTTGAATCGACTCGGCTATTACCTGTATGGTTACCGTCACTTTTCGTCACGTATCAAGGGAGGACATACGAACAATAAGATTCGTGTCGCGACACAGGAAGTCCGGACGATTTCCGATGATCTCGATATTTTGGTCGCGTTCGATCAAGAGACGATTGATGTTAACTTCCACGAATTGCGTCAAGGTGCCATCATCATCGCGGATGCGAAATTCAATCCGACGAATCCGGACGAAGCACGCGCTTCCTTGTATGCGATTCCATTTACGGAGATCGCAGCTGATCTCGGTACGGCTTTGATGAAGAACATGGTCGCGATCGGTGCATCGAGCGCGATTCTCGGCATTGCACCGGAGCGTTTCCAAGCCGTCGTCGAACAGATTTTCGGTCGAAAAGGTCCAGACATGGTCGAGAAAAACTTAGCGGCAATCCGTGAAGGAGCAGCAGCGTTTGAAGCACTTGCAGGAGAGGGCGAGCGTTTCGTCTTGGAACCGGCTGACGGAAAACAACGGATGTTCATGATCGGAAACGATGCGATCGCCCTTGGTGCAATCGCCGGTGGAGCGCGTCTGATGGCAGCTTACCCGATCACACCATCATCTGAGATCATGGAATACTTAATCAAGAAACTGCCGCAGTTCGGCGGAACGGTCGTCCAGACGGAAGACGAGCTGGCAGCAGTCACAATGGCAATCGGTGCGAACTACGCAGGTGTCCGTGCTTTGACGGCGTCTGCTGGTCCAGGATTGTCATTGATGGCGGAAGCGATCGGATTATCCGGGATGACGGAAACACCGCTCGTCATCGTCGATACACAACGGGGCGGTCCGTCAACCGGTCTACCGACGAAACAGGAACAGTCGGACTTGATGGCGATGATCTACAGCACGCATGGCGAGATTCCGAAGGTCGTTTTGGCACCGTCAACGGTCGAAGAAGCGTTCTACGATGCAGCAGAGGCATTCAATATCGCAGAGGAATACCAGTGTCCTGTCATTCTATTGACGGATTTGATGCTGTCGCTCGGAAAACAATCGGTTGAGCCACCGGATATGTCACGCGTTGAAATCCGTCGCGGAAAGTTGATCCAGGAAGACTTACCGGAACTTGAAGGAAAAGCGTACTTCAAACGCTACGAAGTGACGGAAGATGGGATCAGCCCACGTGTCATTCCAGGCGTCAAGCACGGGATTCATCACGTAACGGGTGTTGAGCATAATGAGGAAGGGCGTCCGTCGGAAGCGACGAAGAACCGAGTCGATCAGATGACGAAGCGACTCCGGAAGCTGAACACGTTCCGCTTACAGGATGCCGTTCTCGTAACGGAGCATCATGCAGAACCGGATATCTTATTCGTCGGTTTCAACTCGACACGTGGAACGATCGAAGAGATCATGCCACGACTCGAAGCACAAGGAATCAAAGTTGATCACTTGCATATCCGTCAAGTCCATCCGTTCCCAAGCGAGCTCGTCACGCCGCACTTAGAGCGGGCAAAACGAGTCATCGTCGTCGAGTACAACGCAACGGGACAACTGGCGAAGCTGATCCAGATGAACTGTGGACATGCATCGAAGATCGAGCATATCCTGAAATTCAATGGCGACCCGTTCTACCCAGCAGAGGTCGTCGAGCAGGTCGTAGGAGGGGTATATCATGGCAACCTTTAAGGATTTTAGAAATGATGTCAAACCAAACTGGTGTCCAGGGTGTGGAGACTTCTCGATTCAAGCAGCGATTCAGCGTGCTGTCGCGAACGTCGGTCTCGAACCAGAAGAGTTGGCATTGATTTCCGGGATCGGCTGTTCTGGTCGGATATCCGGTTATATCAATACGTATGGCTTCCACGGCGTTCATGGACGGTCCCTTCCGATTGCCCAAGGTGTCAAGATGGCGAACCGCGAATTGACGGTCATCGCGTCTGGTGGCGACGGTGATGGATTTGCGATCGGCATGGGACATACGATTCATGCATTCAAGCGCAATGTCGACATGACGTACATCGTCATGGACAATCAGATTTACGGCTTGACGAAAGGGCAGACATCACCCACTTCTGCACCTGGATTCAAGACGAAATCGACGCCAAAAGGGTCGATTGAAAAGAGTGTTTCACCGGTTGAACTCGCCTTGACGGCTGGCGCGACGTTCGTTGCCCAAAGCTTCTCGAATGATTTGAAGGGCTTGACGCAATTGATCGAGCAAGCGACGGCACATAAAGGATTTGCCTTCATCAACGTCTTCAGTCCATGTGTCACGTTCAACAAGGTCAATACGTACGATTGGTTCAAACAGAACTTGACGAAGCTGTCCGATATCGAAGGATACGATCCGTCGAACTTGGATCTTGCGAAACAGACCGTTCATGCTCACGACGGACTCGTCATGGGATTGATCTATCAGGATGAGACACGTCCTGATTACCAGTCACAAATCGATGGGTATCAAGAATCTGGTCTCGCGTATGCGGATCTTGAGCTGAACGAAGAAACATTCGGTAAACTGGCAGCGGAATTCATGTAAGATAGAGGAAAGATGTGTTTGGTTTTTTGGGGATGCTAAACATTTGGAAGTTCGCCACATATAAATAAACGTGAACTTCCGCGAAGGAGTCGGGGAAAGATGACGAAATTAGTAACGACGGTAGAAGAGACGACAACGACGAAAACGATGCGGGCACTCGTCAAAGAAGAACGCGGGTTCGGTGCGGCACTCAAAGAAGTACCGGTACCCGTACCGAGTCGTGGAGAAGTCTTGATTCGAGTCGAGGCAACATCGATCTGTGGGACGGACGTGCATATCTATGAGTGGGACGCGTGGGCAGCCTCGCGTGTCAATCCGCCGTATGTCTTCGGTCACGAGTTCTCGGGCGAAGTCGTCGAGCTCGGAGAAGGCACGAAACGTTTGAAGCTCGGTGACCGTGTCTCGGCGGAGACGCATATCGTCTGTCATCAATGTAAACAGTGTCTTCGTGGGCAATATCACATCTGTAAGAACACGAAGATCATCGGTGTCGATACACAAGGTTGTTTTGCGGAATACGTCGTCATGCCGGAAGAAAACCTTTGGGTCAACCCGGAAGATATGCCAGCAGGGATCGCCTCGATCCAAGAGCCGATGGGCAATGCCGTCCATACGGTTCTTGCGAGTGATGTCAGTGCAAAAACGGTCGCAATCGTCGGTTGTGGTCCGATCGGTCTGATGGCGGTCTCCGTCGCTAAAGCAGCTGGTGCGGCGGAAGTCGTTGCGATCGACGTCAATCCGTATCGTCTCGAACTCGCACGGACGATGGGGGCGGATGTCGTCATTGATTCACGTCATGACGATGTGTTAGAGCGGATCGAGCGCATGACGGACGGCGACGGGATTGATGTCGTCTGTGAGATGAGTGGTCATCCGGTTGCGATTCGTCAAGCCTTCGAGATGGTGACAGCAGGTGGAGACGTCAACATCCTCAGTCTGCCGGTCAAACCGGTCGAAATCGATTTGACGAACCACGTCGTCTTCAAAGGTGTCCGGGTCCAAGGGATCACCGGTCGAAAGATGTACGAGACATGGAGCCAGGTTTCTGCTTTCTTATCGAGCGGAAAAGTCGATGTCCGACCGTTAATCACACACACGTTGCCGCTTGAGCGGTTCGAAGAAGGATTTGAATTGATGCGTCAAGGGAAATGCGGGAAAGTCGTATTACAACCAAGGGGGACGAATTAATGGGATTTGAACACTTACGGACAGAACTAGAAGAGATGAAACAGGCGGGCACGTTCCGCAACCTCGTAGCACTTGAGAGCGCGCAACATAACCGCGTGACGATCGACGGTAAGGAACTCATTCAACTGTCGTCGAACAACTACCTCGGACTCGCAGCACATCCACGTCTCGCTGAACAAGCTGCGGAAGCGGCGCGCACGTTCGGTGCTGGAACAGGGTCCGTTCGGACGATTGCCGGAACACTCGAGATGCACCAAGCATTCGAACGGGAACTCGCGACATTCAAGCATACGGAAGCAGCACTTGTCTTCCAGTCGGGATTCGCAACGAATCTCGGTGTCTTATCGGCACTGCTCGGTCCGGAAGACGTCGTCATCTCGGATGAGTTGAACCACGCTTCGATCATCGATGGGATTCGTCTGACGAAAGCGAAACGACGAATCTATAAACACGTCGACTTGGCTGATCTTGAAACGGCCTTACAAGAAACGCAAGACGCGCGGACGCGCCTTATCGTCACGGACGGTGTCTTCTCGATGGACGGAAACATTGCACCACTTCCAGAGATCGTTGAATTAGCCGAGCGTTATGACGCACTCGTCATGGTCGATGATGCCCATGCGTCAGGTGTGCTTGGGAAAGCGGGACGCGGTACGGTCAATCACTTCGGTCTTGACGGACGTGTTGCCCTGCAGGTCGGTACGCTCTCAAAAGCCATCGGTGTCCTCGGTGGATACGTCGCGTGTGAACAGCACGTCAAGGATTATCTGATCCATAAAGGACGTCCGTTCTTGTTCTCGACATCACATCCACCAGCAGTCGTCGAAGCGAACCGGGAAGCGCTCCGTGTCATGGAGGAAGAGACGGAACTCTTCGATCGTCTGTGGGAAAACACGGAATTCTTTAAACAAGGACTCCGTGATCTTGGATTCGACATCGGAACATCGACGACGCCGATCACACCGGTCATCGTCGGGGATGAAGCACGTTGCCACGAGTTGTCGGACCGCTTACGTCAAGAAGGTGTCTTTGCTCAAGGCATCGCCTTCCCGACGGTCGCAAAAGGAAAAGCACGTGTCCGGACGATCGTGACGGCGGAACATACGCGTGAAGATTTAACGACGGCGCTTGCAGCTTTCGAAAAAGTCGGTCGTGAATTAAACTTGATCGGTTGATATCGATCACGGACGAAATGCGTCCGCATACTTTCAGGCAGCGGATCAGCGATTCGCTGCCTGAAGTGCGTCATGACGAAAGAATCAACGTCGACCGTTTTTACTTTTGCGAGATAGGGAATAACAGATGAGGAAAGGATGTGACCTGATGAGTACGAAGAAAAAAGGGATTTTGCTCTCATTTTTGATGCTGACGCTGCTCCTTGGGGGTTGTATTCGCATCCAATATGATGCGACGATCCATACCGACCAGAGTGTCACCTTAAAGACGACATATGCCGCAAAGGAACACCCGGTAGCGCGTTTACTGAACCTAAATCCGAATTGGAATAGTTATGTTAAACAGGCAGAAAAGAACGGTTATGCGGCGAAAACGTTCAAGACGAAGGATGACTATGAAGGAATCCGGATGCAGAAGACATTCGCGAACTTCAAGGACATGACGTCGATCAAGGACGAATGGAAGACAGGTATCGGAGGGATTCTCATTCCACCTGATACGAAGTTCGACATGAAAAAATCGGACGGTTTTTGGTTTGATACGTATCGACTGGATACGAACATCGATCTCAGTATCGATCGTTTGAATATCAAAGGCTATCAACCGACTGGACAGGTCAAGAAACTCGCCGACCGGTATATCCGTCAAGCCGATATCGAGATCAAGCTCCACGGTCCGAAAGTGATCGGTCTCCAAAATGGTGAAAAGATCGACTGGTCGAATTATCATGATGTGTCATGGAAATTATACGGAACGAAAGCCAATCAGCTACAGTTGATTGCGTATGTACCGAATCCGACAGGTTGGATCATTACCGGTATCGTGTTATTAATCGGTGTCGGATTATTCCTCTACTGGGTCTTTCACCGTGTCCGTCGTTTGCGCCGGCAACAGTTGAAGACGATCAGCATCTCGCTCCTCGTCTGTTTGATTGTCGGGGGAGGCGCGTGGTGGGTGTTCGCGGAAGATACGTCAAGTGCGCCGCCACCAACGCGTCAGATCGTCACGCAAGGAAAGAGTGAAATCGTGCCGACGTTCCTCGTCCACGGGTTATTCGGAACGGAGCGGACGTTCGTGCCGATGATTCAAAACTTCACGAATAAAAAAGTCGCCGATGATGGTGGTCGATGTGACGTGACTCGTTCCGGAAAAGCAACCTGTAGCGTCAAACCCTCGCCGACGGGCTACCCACTTGTCCGAATCGTCTTCGCAGATGATGAGGCAAGTCTTGCCGATCAGCAAAAGTGGTTGAATGCGGCGATTGCAGCTTACGATGCGAAACAAAAAGCGACCTTTGCCGATATTCAGCTCGTTGGGCACAGCATGGGTGGTGTCGATGTCGTCGCCTACACGGTCCAAGAGGAGATGCCGTATCACGTCCGGAAAGTCGTGACGCTCGACTCACCAATCGCCGGTTCGGATTACGCGAAACTCGGCTTGACACTTGCGCCACTTGGCACGAATACGAACAGTCCTGCGATACGCGATCTCGCGAAGGGTTCTCCAGCGATGAACAATCTGACCCAGCGGCTCGAGACGTGGCCACGCGACGTACTCGTCTATTCATTTGGTGCCAAAGGAGGCGACTTCAATCTGATTTCGCTGAAGAGTTCGTTTGCACTCGAGAAGTTTACGGATAACATCCAGACGAAGTCCTATAAGTATGATCACTTTACGATTCATCGCCGGGAGCCGGTCTTCCGCGAAATTCGCAATTTCCTGTTTAAAGAAAATCGAGTCACGGAGGAGGAACCATCATGAAACAGGTCGTCATCGTCGGCGGAGGAATTGCCGGTCTAACGGCTGCGGCATTGATCGCACAAGAAGGACATGCCGTCACGGTACTTGAGGGAAGCCGTGAATGGGGAGGGTCAGCCGGGAAGTTCACACGCCGGGACTTGACGTATCCCGTTGGAGCGACCCTTGGGATGGGATTTGAACCGGGTGGCATTCATGCCCGTGTGCTCGATCATCTCGGAGTGACGCACCAAGTCGAGCCACTCGACGTCGTCATGACGATTCGCATCGAAGGACGATTGATTCATTATTATCAAAATCGTGATGCGTTTCTAACCGAATTGACCTCACATTTTCCGGAGCAGGCATCGTCGATTCAGGCATTCTTTGCTGAAATCGAGCAGATACACGAGGCAATTCGTCCACTGATGGCAGAACTGCCGGCATTGCCACTTCAAGATTTAGCCGACGTCCGGCGGTTAGTTCGTCACACGAAAAGTGTCGTCCTCTTACCGTATTTTCCGCTGACGATTGGTCATCTGTTACGCAAACATCAACTAGCGGATACGTTATTCGCACAAGTGATCGACGGGATCCTACTCGACAGCATGCAGACAGGGCAGGAAGCATCAGCTTTACTAGGGGCAGTCGCCTTATCGATTTATCATGAAGGTGCCTATTATGTTCCAGGCGGATTATACCGGCTGGCTGAGCAATTAAAAGAGACAGCAGAGGCGAGCGGGGCGACCTGTCTCCTTGGGCGAAAAGTCACGTCGATTCGTAAGACACCGGATGGTTTCTTGATCGAGGATCGTCGTGGGCGCTTGACGCTTGCAGATGCTGTCATCTGTGCGGTTCCGCTTGAAGGCATCCGGGAAGTCGTCAGCGCGGATATGCGACGAACGTTACGACGGACGTACCAGCGACAGGAAAAGCTACAACAATGGGCGACCTTTACGTATTATGCGGCGATACCGGAGTCGATCATTTTGTCTGATGAAGCATTCCGGCAAGTCCATGATTCGTCCCTACCTTCAGGTCATGCCTTCATCTCCCTCTCCCGTCCAGATGACCGATTACGTGCACCAGCCGGTCAGCGGACGCTGACGATGTCATGCCATGTTCCGATTGGTACGTTCGATAAGACGAACCGGAAACGCTACGACGAACAAGTCGAGAAGATGTCGGCGATCTTCGAAGCCATTCTTGAACAACAGTTTCCGGGTTTCCGTCAACAGGCAATCGAACGTCATCCGGGTGGACCCGGTGCGTGGGTTCGCTATACGTTCCGTCCGGACGGTGGAGTCGGGGGATATCCGCAACGTCCGAGTACGAGTCTCTTGTTCGCAGCGCCGTTTCGAACAGGCATCGATCACTTCTTTGCAATCGGGGACACGATCTTTCCGGGTGCCGGGACGATTGGGGCGACGACGTCTGCGATTCATGTTGCCCGACAGTTTGATGTCAGATTATGAGAAATCGTCGTAAAATGATGAAAGAAGCGACGCATCTGTCGCTTTTTTCACATTTGAGGATTATGATGAGGAAGAGTCGGGAACATGATATCCATGAACAGAAAGAGAGAAGGAGTGAAGAACCATGGAGACATTCGAGCAAAAATGTCAGTCGTTCATTCAGGAACGACGACCTGAAGTCGGTCCGATTCAATTCGAGTCGGCGCGTACGTTTCTCAATGCACGCGGTTTAAGTGTCTACGAACGGATTTATCAAGGGAAAGAAGAAGTCCGATTAGCGTTCGTCGAGCAGACGAATGGTCAACAACTCGTTTCATTAATGGAAAATACATTCGGCGACGGACTGGTCTATTTTGTCTCAACGGCAACCGCGACATGGGATGGCGACCGTTTTGGTGAATACACGTTTTAAGTACATAGGGAGTCCCAGTCGATGACTGGGGCTCTTTCGTGTCGAAACCTAATCCTTGTCCCGTTCGTAAGGTAGATAAGTGACTCAGTTGAAGGAGGAAACGATGTGTCATCACTTGAACAACCTAAAACATCGACACGGCGGCTTGCGACCGTCTCGTTGATTTTCATGGCGGTCGGATTCGTCGTCTCATTGCCATTTAAAGAAAATGCGTGGGTCTTTTGGCTCCAGAGTGGTTTTGAAGCCGGACTCGTCGGTGGGATTGCCGACTGGTTTGCGATCACGGCATTGTTTCGCCATCCGCTCGGCTTAAAGATTCCCCATACGAACCTGTTGCCGAAAAATCGGGAACGGGTCATCGAATCAATCGTTCATATGCTCGAGACGGACTTGCTCAATAAAGAGAGTATCGTCGCGAAGCTCCAGCATATGACGCTCGCAGACCGTGTCATCAAAATCTTACGTTCGATTCTCGTTCTGCCTGCTTTTCGAGCGACCGTTACCGAACTATTGGTCGGTCTGATCCGGAAATTACCGAAAGAGGCGATTCTTGAGTTTGCGAATACACGGGTGACGGAGACGATCAAAGCGTATCCGTCAAAACGGCTGGCGGTACGGGCGATGGAGTTAAATGAGGAACGTCGACTCGACGAGTGGCTGATGGATCAGTTACTCGGTTATGGGCAACGTCTGCTCGAAGACCCCGTCATCCGCGATCAGATTGGCCGCCTTGCCTATACGGCGATGATCGATCAAGAAAAGAATACGTTCTTGCGGGTGACGGCGCGAACCGTCCAAAAAGTCTACTCAGAAGAAAAACTCAGTCTGGTCATTCAAGGTGTCTTGCTGACGGTCATTCAAGATATGCGACACGTCCATCACCCGAATCGTTTAGCGATTCTTGATCATCTGCGTCGTAACTTGGCACAGTTGTCGATTGATGAAGAGCGTCTAGCAAAAATCGATGCTTGGAAGGCAAGCGAGGTCGACCGGTTTGACTTCGTTCCGGTCATTGAACGCGCGTATGATGCTGGTTTGATCGAACTCGAACGCTACTTGACGTCAGATGCCTTCTGGACGGAACGGGCGATGCCGATGCTTTCGCGCGCTTTAGACGACTGGGAACAGCATCCGACGTTCAAAGATAGCAGTGATCAATGGATGAAGGAGCAACTCGTTCGTTTCGTCGAACAAAATCACCAAAAAATCGGTGGACTCGTCCGCGAGAACTTAAACCGGTTCGATACGGAGACACTGATTCATATGATCGAGGATAAGGTCGGCAGTGACTTGCAATGGATTCGGGTCAACGGGGCATTGTGTGGATTCATCATCGGTTTGATTCTCGGTGCGATCAAGGTGTTCGTCGGATGAGCCGGTGGACGCATGATGTGACGTTGTCGGAAGCATTTGATTTTAAAGGAATCGTATCTCGTTTGACGGAAGACCCGTTACAAATCGAACAGGATGGGCGACTCGTCGTTCCGATCTTCATCAACGATCAGGCATACATCACGACGATGGAAGCCATCGATGGTTACACGTTACGGATTGACGGTTCAGGACCGCAAACAGCGGTGCTGACGCAACTCAATCGACGCTTTCGACTCAATGAGCCAAATCCTGCGCAGCGTCTCAAGGCGACGTCGTTACACGCGATCGTCGAACGGTTCGGCGATGAACGACTCGTGCTTGATCATTCACCGTTCACGGCCTTGATTCGCTCAATCATTCATCAACAGATCAATCTCTCATTTGCCCATACGTTGACGGAACGTGTCTTTCGAACATTCGGTACGGTCAAGGACGGGATCATCCTTCCGCCGACACCGCGTCAATTAGCAACTGCGCGTCGCGAGGACTTGCTTGCTCTGCAACTATCAGGACGTAAAGTCGATTATCTGCTTGGCGTAGCGACGGCAACGATTGATTATGATGCATTGACGTCAGCCGACGACGCAGAAATCGCTGAGACGTTGATTGCACTGAAAGGCGTCGGACCGTGGACGGTCCAAAACGTCCTGATGTTCGGATACGGTCGTCCGGACCTTTTTCCGGCATCGGACATCGGGATATTACGGGCTTTCGAACGGTTGCTCGGTTACCGACCGACGGTGGAAGAAGCGACGCGACTGGCGGAGGAATTTGCCCCTGTCCGTAGTCACGCCGCCTATCTATTATGGCGTTCGATTGAATAAGGAACTATTCTTGTCACTCTATCGCGAGAACGGTATAATGAATGCGACAGAACGAGGAATCGTTCAGAATGCTAAGGGAAGCGACGTGTTCGCTAACGATAGAGGGGACGAATGTGGATGTATACAGATGAACAAATCATCGAAAAAGCCAATGAAATCGCCAAAATGATTTCAGAGACACCGGAAGTAGAACGATTTAAAGCGGCAGAAGCCAACATCAATGGGAATGAAAAAGTCCAAAAGATGATGAAACAAATCAAGTTCCTTCAAAAAGAGGCAGTCAACTGCCAACATTACGGCAAAACAGAAGCACTCGCACGTGTCGAAGCGAAGCTCGATAAATTGTTCGCTGAGCTCGATGAGATGCCTGTCGTCCAACAGTTCCAAGAAACACAAGAAGAAGTCAACGGACTTCTCCAATACATCACGGTGACGATCTCGAACGGGATTACGGATCAAATCATCGAAGCGACGGACGGAGATGTTCTCGCTGGTAAGACAGGTAGCGGCATGGAAGCAGAAAACAAAAGCGGCGGTTGCGGCTACTAATCACGAAATGAACGAAAAGCCGACGGACATCCGTCGGCTTTTTCTACGAATGAGGTGGAAGAATGGAAGCAGTACACAACACTCCGATGATGAAACAATACTTCTCGATCAAGGCGGATTATCCGGATGCCTTTTTGTTTTATCGACTCGGTGATTTTTACGAATTATTCTTTGAGGATGCCAAGAAAGTCGCTCATGAACTGGAGTTGACGCTGACGGCGAAAAACGGCAAGAACGCGGAACATCCGATTCCGATGTGTGGCGTGCCCCATCACGCAGCGAACGGCTACATCGAACAGTTGATCGAGCGTGGTTATAAAGTGGCGCTTTGTGATCAAGTCGAGGATCCGAAGTTGACGAAAGGACTCGTCAAACGCGAAGTCATCCAAGTCATCACACCGGGAACGTTGATGTCCGCCTTGACGGAAAAAGAGAATCGGTACTTAGTCGCGGTCGTCGAACAGGACGGTCGCTTTGGGATTGCTCGCGGTGATGTCTCAACAGGTGAGAGTGCCTTGACAAGCGTTGCGACACTCGACGGTGTAGTCAAAGAACTGAGCATCATTTTGCCACGGGAAATCATCGTCACGACAGAGGAACACGAGACGGCGCTCGCGCACTTACGGATTCCACTGACGCGTAGTTCTCGGCGCGAATCGCATCCGCACGGGGATCGTGCGATTGATGCAGCCCAAGCGGAAGCCTTTGCGGTGCTCTATGCCTACATGCACGATACACAAAAAAGAGCGTTGACACATCTACAACCCGCTGTCGTCTATGAAGCGAGTGACTTCATGCAACTCGAGCCAAATACGGTCAAGAATCTCGAACTCGTCCGCTCGGCACGAACAGGAGACAAAAAAGGTTCGTTGCTTGGTCTGCTTGATGTGACAGGTACAGCGATGGGCGGACGGATGTTGAAACGCTGGCTTGAAAAACCGTTGTTATCGGAACGCGTGATCACCGAGCGGCTCGACGCTGTCGAGGAATTGTTGCAACACTACTTCGAACGTCAGCAATTAAAAGATACGTTACGCGAAGTCTATGATCTCGAGAGACTCGTCGCAAAAGTCGGTTACGGTACGGCTTCAGCGCGCGACCTCGTTCAATTGAAGTCGACGTTACGGCTGATTCCCCGCATTCAATCAGCGCTCGAGGAGATGATGAGCGAACGTCTTGGTCAGCTCAGTCTCGGACTCGATCCGCACGACGAATTGAGCGATTTGCTCGATCGTGCTTTCGTTGAAGCACCACCAATCTCAACGAAAGAGGGCGGAATGATTAAGGCTGGTTATTCAGCAGATCTCGACGAGTTACTCGTCGCCTCAAAAGACGGAAAGACATGGCTTGCGACACTTGAAGCCAGTGAACGGGCAGCAACCGGCATCAAGACGTTGAAGATCGGCTACAATCGCGTCTTCGGTTATTACATCGAGGTATCACGAGCCAATGCCAAGCTGTTGCCAGAAGGACGGTATGAACGGAAGCAGACACTCGCCAATGCCGAGCGTTACATCACACCGGAATTAAAAGAAAAAGAAGCGCTGATTCTAGGGGCGGAAGAGAAGAGTGTCACACTCGAGTACGATCTCTTCTGTGGAGTGCGCGATGAAGTCAAAGGACATATCGAAAGCTTGCAACGGGTCAGTCGCCGGATCGCGGAACTCGACGTCCTCGTCGCACTAGCTGAGATTGCTGAAACGCACGACTATGTCCGACCAATCACGACGACCGGACGAACGGTTGATATTCAGCAAGGACGTCACCCGGTCATCGAGACAGTCTTACCGCGCGGTGAATACGTCGCGAACGGGATTACCTTAAACGAAGGACGCGAGATGCTGTTGATCACTGGACCGAACATGTCCGGTAAATCGACCTATATGCGACAGTTCGCCTTGATTGCTTTATTGCATCAAATTGGCTCGTTCGTACCAGCTGCTCAAGCGGAACTGCCGATCTTCGATCAAATCTTCACCCGGATTGGGGCGGCAGACGACCTCGTCAGTGGACAGTCGACATTCATGGTCGAGATGGTCGAGACACAAGAAGCCTTGACGCGTGCAACGGACCGGTCTTTGATCCTGCTAGATGAAATTGGTCGCGGGACCTCGACGTACGACGGGATGGCACTCGCACAAGCAATCGTTGAACACATCGCCCGGCACGTTGGAGCGAAGACGCTATTTTCGACCCATTATCATGAACTGACAGTGCTCGAAGAATCGATTGATCGATTAGCGAACGTTCACGTCCGTGCCGTTGAACAAGAGGGGCGTGTCGTCTTCTTGCATGAAGTACGCGACGGAAAAGCCGACCAATCATACGGAATCCATGTCGCGCGGTTAGCTGATTTACCAGATAGTCTGATCGAACGGGCGCAAGTCCTCTTGTCCGAGTTCGAGCAGGCTGAGCCTGTTCCGGTTCCAGCACCTGAAAAAGCTCCTGTTCAGGAGGAGCCGATTGATCAACTCAGTCTGTTCTCAGATGCGGATCCTCTGCGAGAGACGATGGCGAGTCTTGATTTGATCAATATGACGCCACTCGAGGCATTGAATACGCTGTATCGTCTACAAGCCGAAGCGAGAAAGTGAGGAGAATGCAGTGGGAATCATTCGTGAATTATCCGATAGTTTAGCGAACCGGATCGCTGCGGGAGAAGTCGTCGAACGACCAGCGTCGGTCGTCAAGGAACTGGTTGAGAACGCACTTGATGCCGGTGCGACCCAAATCGATGTCGAACTCGAAGAAGCCGGAATGAAACGGATGACGATCCGCGACAACGGACACGGGTTTTACCCGGATGACGCTGAACTGGCTTTCGTCCGTCACGCGACGAGTAAGATTAAGGACGAGCATGACTTGTTCCGAATCAAGACACTTGGTTTTCGCGGAGAGGCACTTGCCTCGATCGCGTCTGTCAGTAAAGTGACGTTGAAGACGAAACGTGAGGACGCGGAAGGGATTCAAGTGACGCTGGAGTACGGGACGGTCGTCGAACGGACGCCAGCAGCAATGAACCGGGGAACGGAATTGACGGTCGAGCATCTCTTCTTCAATACACCGGCACGGCTGAAGTATTTGAAGACGACGCATACGGAACTTGCGGCGATCACGGACGTGCTGAACCGGATGGCGTTCGCTCATCCAGACGTCAAACTTCGAGCAACCCATGAAGGGAAGACGTTGATCCAGACGAACGGATCAGGAGACGTCCGGCAGGCGCTGGCGAGTGTCTACGGTCATCAAACGATTCAAGGAACGTTGGTCGCCAAGGGCGCGAATGCCGATTATCAATTGACGTGTCATCTCGTCAAACCGGAAGTGACCCGTGCCTCGAAGAATTACATTACGTTGATTCTCAATGGACGTTCGGTCAAAAACTTCGCCCTGACGCAAGCGGTCTTGAACGGTTACCACACACTCTTGCCGATCGGGCGGTATCCGATTGCAGTCATCGAGGTGACGATGGATCCACTCCTGATCGATGTCAACGTTCACCCGGCGAAACGAGAAGTCCGTCTTTCAAAAGAGATGGAGCTCTGCCAGTTGATTCAGGAGACGATCAAGATGACGCTCAGCCGGGAGACACTGATTCCGAAAGTGACGCCACCGAAACCAAAAAAGGATCCGAGTAGCCAGGAAAAACTCGATTTTTCTTACGTCGCGGAACCAGTCGAAGAAACGTCATCGCGAGCGGTCTGGAATTATCCGATTCCGAAAAAGCCGCAAGAGGACGATCGACCACCTGTCGAGAAATCATTACCGTTTAGCAACGAGGATGATCTGTTCGAGCCCATCGCACCAGTCAAGCAGGAGTTTGCTGAACCGATTGAGGAACCACCCGCGCGTCCGCGCTTTCCGCATCTCGACGTCATCGGTCAACTCCATTCGTCCTATATCGTCTGTGCCGGGGAAGACGGGATGTATATGATTGATCAACATGCAGCACAGGAACGGATCAAATACGAGACATATAAAGTCATGTTCGGTCGACCACCGGAACAACGACAGCAATTGCTCTTGCCGTATACGTTTGAAATCTCGTCGGATGATATGAAACGGATGGATGAAGTCCTTCCGTTGCTAAAAGACGTCGGCATCGAGTTCGAAGCATTCGGTCCACAAAGCTTCATTGTCCGAGAAGTTCCGACGTGGTTCCCGTCCCATCGGCAGGAAGAGACGATTCAGGAATTACTCGATGAAGCCTTGATGAAGCGAAAAATCGATCTCGAGACGTATCGGGAAGATGCCGCTATCATGATGGCATGTAAGAAATCAATCAAGGCGAATCATCCGTTGAACGATGAGATGATGCGCCGGTTGATTGACGATCTAGCGAAAACGGAAATGCCGTTCACGTGTCCACACGGACGTCCGGTCATCATCGAATGGACGACATATGAACTTGAGAAGTTATTCAAACGGGTCATGTGATCAAGATGAGGAGACGATTCCACTAAGGAATCATCTTCAAAATGAAGACAAGGCGCAATTTTTCTCTTATGAGAAGGATTGCGCTTATTGTTCGTCTCGAATCATTTTTTGTACTGATACACGACTGACTGGTTTTTGTTTGTGCTAATACAAAAAAGGTGAGGATTTTCATGAGAACGGTTACTTCAGTTGATTAACTAGATTTCATTGATTGTTGAATGAAAGAGGCGGATAATAAGACCCGAAACTGTTAACAAGGGGACCTTTATCATGCTTTCACGCGTTATGCGTATCATTCAAATCATTGCTCAAATCGCACTTATTTTTTGTTTTTCACTCAGTGGGGACTGGGTGAGCGAAACTTTCCAGTTACCATTACCCGGTAACATCATCGGCTTGATTCTTCTGTACGTGACGTTAAAAAGTCGATTGCTTCCTCTCGTCGCTGTTGAACGGGGCGGAACCTTTCTGCTGTTCGTCATGCCGTTATTCTTCGTTCCAGCACTGTCTGGAATCATGGATTATACGACATTCCTTCGAACATCTGGTCTTCAAGTCGTGTTGATCGTCGTCGTCAGCAGCCTGCTAACGTTAGTCGGCTCAGCGTACATCGTCGATCGCTTGGCACACCGGAAAGAGGCGGTGAACCCACATGAGTGAGACACTGTTCTGGATCATCCTAACCATTCTTTTATTCAGTGGCGCGATGTTCCTTTATCAACGTCATCCTCGTGTCTGGACGTTACCGATCCTGACGGTGACGGCTGTCCTGATCGTGATTCTCGTCTATAGCGGCGTCTCACATGCAGAATACATGCAAGGAGGACAATACTTGTCGAAGATGCTCGGTCCAGCGATCACAGCGTTCGCGATTCCACTCTATCGCGTCCGACATCACGTCCGCCGTTTTCTGCCGGAAATCGGACTCGGTGTATTGCTTGGAACATGTATTGCAATGAGTTCAGATCTGTTGCTCGGTCTGCTGCTCCATCTCGAGCGGACGACGAACCTTGCCTTGTTACCGAAATCGGTCACGTTACCCGTTGCCTTAGCGATCTCACAAAAAGCAGGCGGGACGACGACGCTGACGGCAGCTTTCGTTTTATTGACCGGATTGACGGGATCCATCGTCGGACCAAAATTAATGACGGGCTTGAAGATTCGGCATTTCGTCAGCCGTGGAGTAGGCTTAGCATCGATTGCCCACGTCATGGGTGCGACGAAATCGATGAGTCTTGATCCTGTCTCTTA
>NZ_WBYY01000056.1:0-17601 GCF_048985645.1 Exiguobacterium sp. A1_3_1
GTGTAATGCCTTGAACTGGACGGTGTCTTGAATCAGCGCATGTGTTCCGACTAAGACGTCGATCTCTCCTGTTACAAGAGCTTCGAGCAAGTGTGCACGCGCTTTCCCTTTAACGGAACTCGTCAGTAAACCGACTCGGATCCCAAGTGGTTCAAGCAATGGGGCGAGCGACGCTGCATGCTGTTCCGCTAAAATTTCGGTCGGCACCATCAAGGCGCCTTGTTTTCCGGCACGAACCGTCGCGAATAAGGCGATGGCTGCGATGACGGTCTTTCCGCTTCCGACATCTCCTTGCAACAACCGATTCATTCGTTCGCCGCGACCGATGTCGTCTAGGATCTCTTTTGTCACACGTTGCTGTGCACCTGTCAGCGGAAACGGCAGGCTCTTGATGAAATTGGCAATATCCGTTTCATGAAGGGGAAGAGCAATCCCTTGACCTTTCCGTCGTCCAAGACGTAACGCCTGTAATTTCAGTTGGAAATAGAGGCACTCCTCGTAGACATAACTGCGACGAGCAGCCGTTAACTCTTGTCGATTCGTTGGGAAATGAAGCGACTTCAACATCGTCATCCGGTCTTGCAACCGATACGTCTTCCGGATGCTATCCGGGATTCGTTCAGCTAATGCCTCAGTCTCCTTGAACGCCAAGTCGACGACGCGTCGGAATGTCTTCATCCGCATGTCACCCCGGAGCGAGTAAACGGGTGTCAATTCGCCTTCGATTGCCCCGAATTGCAATTCCGTCGCAGAGATCGTCATCCGGTGTAAATCCCACTTGCCACTGACCGTCACTTCTGCTCCAAGTTGCAATTGGTCTTTGTAGAATGCCCGGTTGAACATCGTTACGGTCACACTATACCGTTCTTCAACGAGCAAACGGAACGTTAAACGATTTTTTCCTTTGCCGTAATAGCGCACAAGTGGTTCAGACTGGACTTGACCCGTGAACTTGACTTTATCCTCATGGATTGCTTCCGTTAGACTTCCCGTCACGAAGTCGTCATAACGAAACGGGACGTGCTCGAGCACGTCCGCAACGGTGAGAATATTCATCTCTTCTAGTTTTTTCGCTAAATCCCGTCCGACACCTTTTAATGTCTTGACGTCACGTGATGGATTCATTCGATAACTCTCCGAAGATTTTCGCTTCGAGCCAGCGACCCGTCGGCGTATTCGCGAGTCCACCTTTTGCTGTCTCGCGAAGCGCAGACGGCATCATCTGACCAATCTCATGCATGGCTGAGATGACTTCATCACACGGAATCCGTGACGTGATTCCAGCGAGTGCCATGTCGGCAGCGACAACAGCATTCGCCCCACCCATCGCATTGCGTTTCACGCATGGCACTTCGACGAGTCCTGCAACAGGATCACAGACGAGTCCAAGCATGTTCTTCAGCGCGATCGCAAAAGCATGCGCTGACTGATCCGGTGTTCCGCCCGCCATCTCAACGATGGCAGCTGCTGCCATCGCTGTTGCCGAACCGACTTCTGCTTGACAGCCACCAGCCGCTCCAGAAATCGATGCATTGTTCGCGACGACGAAACCAAACGCACCGGATGTGAACAAGAAGCGTAACATCTGTTCACGCGTTGGGTTTAACCGATCTTTGACAGCAAATAGTGTACCTGGTACGACGCCGGCACTCCCTGCCGTTGGTGTCGCACAAATTTTTCCCATCGCAGCATTGACTTCATTCGTTCCGATTGCTTTACTAACGGCGTCCAGTAATAAATCACCGGATAAACCTTTACCTGAAGCACGGTATCGTTGAAGCAAGACAGCATCCCCACCGGTCAGTCCTGTCACCGACTGGACACCGTCACCATCAAGTGAACGAGCGACTGCTTCTTCCATCACTTGTAGGTTTCGTTCCATCATCGCATAGACTTCATCTCGCTCTAAATGACGAACCGTCATCTCTTGCTCGATCATGACTTCCGAAATCGGAATATTTCGTTCCGTCGCGATGGCGACGAGTTCTTTTACGGATTTAAACATGTCTTCACTCTCCCATCATGACGGCACGCTCGACTTGAGGTAACCGATCGATTTCTTCCAACACTTCTGCCGTTATCCGGTCATCAATCTCAATTGCCATGAGTGCTTGTTTTCCTTTTTCATGCCGTGACACTTCCATATGCCCGATGTTGATTTCGTAATCAGCCAAAATGCTCGTCACGGCTGCAATCGCACCAAAGCGGTCATGGTGCAAGACGACGAGTGCCGGTCCCCCACCGGACAAACGAAGCGGTACACCATTTAATTCCGTGATTTCAATCGTTCCCCCACCAATTGAAATACCAACCAATTCAAACTCTTCTACTCCATTCGTCAAATGGACACGAGCCGTATTCGGATGATCCGTCAACGCTTCGCTCGTCTCGAAATGAATTTCGATCCCTTTCGACTTCGCGATATCGATCGATTGTGGAATCCGGTCGTCAAACGTGTCGTATCCGAGAACACCGCCGATGATGGCGACATCCGTTCCATGTCCACGATACGTATCCGCGAATGAACCGTAAAAGGTGATGTGGATGACAGTAGGCGTTTCCCCGAATAATTTACCCGCCATCAATCCGATCCGTGCAGCTCCCGCTGTATGCGAGCTCGATGGACCAACCATGACTGGTCCGATGATGTCAAAGACGCTACGATATTTCATTTCTTTTCCCCTCTCTATGAAACAAACGAAATCCCACCTCTATTATCGCAGATGGTGGGATTCGTGAAAAGGCTAGTCGCCCTTTTTCAGTATGATGGTTTTATTCGACGCTTAAAATGTACGAATAAAGTGGTTGTTTACCGTCGTGGACTTCCACTTCAGCATCCGGATTAACCGATTCGATGTACGCGACGAGGTCGTCGACTTCTTCTGTTGAGACGCCTTCACCGTAAAGAACCGTGATGATTTCGTCGTCCTCCGTGACGAGTGTATCGACGAGTTTCTTGACGGCACCAAGACTTGAAGAATCCGTAGCGACGATTTGTTTTTCAGCAATCGCCATATGGTCGTCCTTCTTGATTTCTACACCATCGATGTTCGTATCACGTACGGCATATGTGACTTGCCCCGACTTAACGGCTGCAATCGCATCTGCCATATACGCTTCGTTCTCTTCGACAGTCGCTTCTGGATTATAGACGATTGTTGCTGCTAAACCTTGTGGGACTGTTTTTGATTTCACGACCGTCACACCACAATTCGCGACAGATGCTGCTTGTTCAGCGGCCATGATGATGTTCGAGTTGTTTGGATAGACATAAACGTGTTCAGCATGTGCATCCTCGATCGCCTTAACGATATCTTCCGTCGACGGGTTCATCGTTTGTCCGCCTTCGATGACGACACTGACACCGAGTGATTTAAAGAGTTCGCTGATTCCTTCACCCATTGCGACTGTCACGAGGGCTGCTTTCGCTTTTGCCTTCGGTGCAGCGACTGGAGTGACTTGGTTCGCACCTTCTTCTTCAAGGATCGTCGAGTGTTGTTGACGCATGTTTTCAATCTTAACAGCGACGAGTTCACCGAAACGTTGTCCTTTTGTGATAACTTCTCCTGGTGTTTCAACGTGGACGTGAACTTTAAGGAGTTCTTCATCCGCTACGACGAGCAATGAATCACCGAATTCCGCTAATTCGTTACGGAAGTCTTCTTCGCTGAACGGTGCATTCGCAAGCTTGTCATCTTGGAAACGAACCATGATTTCCGTACAGTAACCATAATGGATTTCTTCTGTCGACATGAAGCTTTGAGCCGTTTTATGATGCTCTGCTTCGACGAGTGCTTCCATGACAGGCGCATGCGGTTTGTCGAGTTCTTTTCCTTCGAGTGTTGCGAGGAATCCTTCATAGATACAGACGAGACCTTGACCACCAGAGTCAACGACGCCGACTTCTTTTAATACCGGAAGAAGTTCTGGTGTACCGTCGAGCGATACTTTCGAAGCTTCGACGAGTTGACGCATCAACTCTAAGAAATCCGTCGTCGTCTCAGATTGTGCGATAGCAGCGACCGCTGTTTCACGGGCAACCGTCAAGATTGTTCCTTCAACCGGTTTCATGACTGCTTTGTATGCTGTATCGACACCTTTTTGTAACGCATCTGCGAATTCCTTCGTATCAATCGTTGTTTTGCCTTCGATTGATTTCGAGAATCCACGGAACAATTGACTTAAGATGACGCCAGAGTTTCCGCGCGCCCCCATCAATAATCCACGTGCGAAGACGTTCGCGACTTCCGATACAGAATCCGAAGTTGATTTACCTGCTTCTTTCGCACCTGAAGTCATCGTCAAATTCATGTTCGTTCCCGTATCACCATCTGGCACAGGGAAGACGTTCAATGAATCGACGAAATCTGCATTTTGATAGAGATTCGCCGCGCCATTTTGAATCATCTTGACTAACTGCGCTCCTGTTAAACGATCTACACTCACTAAAGTTTCCTCCTCTATTCCCGCCTTAGACATTCGTCAAGCGGACTCCTTGGACAAAGATGTTCACAGATGTCACGTCAAGACCTAGTGCCTGACTGAGCGTGTATTTCACGCGACTCTGTACGTTGTTCGCCACCTCTGAGATTTTCGTTCCATAGCTTACGATGATATGCATATCGATATGGACCTGCTCTGAAGCCTGTCGAACGATGACACCGCGTGCAAAGTTCTCACGTTTTAAGAGTTCAGCAAGACCATCCTTGATTTGAGACTGGGATGCCATACCAACGACACCAAAACATTCCATTGCTGCGCCGCCCGCAAGTTGCGCGACGACATCATTATCTACATCAATCTTTCCATAGGTCGTTTTCATCTCGATCGCCACCTGAGTAGCCCCCTTTGAATATTGTATTCTTCTCATAATTCTACTATAAGGACCTACTATTGAAAAGTCGCCGTACTGACTATACAATGAATAAGTGAAAAATAGTAGCGGTCAAATGAACTTTTACCATCATCCTCATCCATTATTTTAAATTTCGAGGTTGTCTGTCAAGTTTTTTTCTTGTCAGCTACTTTTTTTATGTTGCAACCGCCCTGACACCATGCTAAGATAGCAAAGTGTCTATTAGGACGAACGCAAAACAACATAAAAGGAGGCGGAACGCATGGCACGTAAATGCTACGTTACTGGGAAATCGCCAAAGTCGGGTAACAACCGTTCACACGCATTGAACAAAACAAAACGTACTTGGGGAGTCAACGTACAAAAAGTACGTATCCTCGTCGACGGTAAGCCGAAAAAGGTTTGGGTTTCAGCTCGAGCTCTTAAATCAGGTAAAGTCGAACGCGTATAAGGCGCAACCACCGGATGGGAATCTTCCCTTCCGGTTTTTTTATGCCCTCATTTATTTTTCTCATAAACTAATTGTCGCTTTTAATGAAAACGCTTACAATAAGAACGTAATTTATTTTGTCAGAATTGGGGGAAGTCATCATGCAACTCAAACGAGAGATGACGAGTCGACATCTGTTCATGATTTCACTTGGCGGAATCATCGGAACAGGCTTATTTTTAGGGTCAGGATTAACGATTTCACAAGCAGGACCTCTCGGGGCGGTCCTCAGTTACATCGTGGGTGGGACCATCATGTATCTGACAATGTTATGTCTAGGGGAATTAGCGGTCTATCTGCCGGTCTCGGGGTCATTTCAGACCTATACGACCCGCTTCATCGGACCAGGGATTGGCTTTGCCGTCGGTTGGATTTATTGGCTCGGCTGGGCCGTGACGGTGGCACTCGAAATCACAGCTGCCGGCAGTTTAATGGACCGCTGGTTTCCGAATGTACCCGTCGTCGTCTGGTGTACCGCCTTTACGGTCTTGCTGTTCGGTCTGAATGCCGTCTCCGCCAAAGCATTCGGTGAAGCTGAATTCTGGTTCTCGAGTTTGAAGGTCCTCGCAATCCTATTCTTCATCATTTTAGGTGGCGCTGCTTGGTTCGGCTGGTTACCGATGGAAGCAGATCGCCCAACCTCATTATTTGCTAACTTTACGGCAAGCGGTTGGTTTCCAAACGGGATTCTTGGTGTCTTGACGACGATGATCGCCGTCAACTTCGCCTTCCAAGGAACGGAATTGATCGGTGTTGCGGCTGGGGAGTCCGACACGCCAGAAAAATCGATTCCAAAAGCGATCCGCAATACAGTCTGGCGGACGTTCATCTTCTTCGTCTTATCGATTACGATCGTTGGTGCATTAATTCCGTATGAGACGGCTGGCGGAGTCAGCAGTCCGTTCATCATGGTCTTTGATGCGATCGGCATTCCGTACGCTGCTGATTTGATGAATATCGTCGTCTTGACGGCACTATTATCCGTCGGAAACTCCGGATTATATGCGGCGACTCGGATGTTATGGGCAATGGCGCAAGAAGGGATGATTTCAAAGAAATTATCTTACGTCAATGCACGTGGTGTGCCAATGCGTGCTTTACTCTTTACGATGATGTTCGCGATGTTATCGCTTCTGACCGCATTTTTCGCAGAAGATACCGTCTTCATTTGGCTCTTGTCCTTAGCCGGACTCGGGGCTCAAGTCGGCTGGATTTCGATCTCTGCTTCTCAGCTTGCATTTCGTCGTCAGTTCGTCCGAAACGGACACGATGTATCCGAACTGAAATTCAAGACACCACTCTATCCGGTGTTACCACTGATTTCGTTGACACTTAACGTCGTCGTCCTCGTCAGTCTTGCGTTTCAAGCGGATCAACGAATCGCTCTATACATCGGTGTTCCTTTCTTCCTTGTTATGTGGGGAAGTTATCATCTCTTCGTCAAAGGAAAACATCTATCCGCTCAAAGCGACATCCGTGTCGCCCCTTCTCAACTCGAAGAATAATTTCACACAAAAAGAGGTCGCGGAGTCATCCACGGCCTCTTTCCTATGATTGTGCTATTCCTTAAGCGTCCGCATCATCAATAGTTCTCCTTGATGGAGCTCTACCTTCGCTTCTGACGCACACCATTCATTACTGACGGTCAAGGAACCTCCGACCGGTACTGGATGTGCATCAAGTGGATATTTGACTCCGGATAAGCTTAAAGTCGATGGTACGAGTGGAATGAACGAAAGATAATAATAGCTCCCTGCTTCGACTGCATACGTTCCCTCAGCCAAGTATCGTACCTCTTCTCGTTTCGTCACGAGTCGTGCCTCTGGGTATCGCTTCAATAAATATACATTTTGGACGGTCATGTCGAGCCGCCCACCTGTCGCCCCGATAATGAAGGTATCCTCAAACTGTTTCTTCTCTGAGACTGTACGAAGTGCCAGTTCGAGATCCGTTTCATCTTTCTCGGCCGGATGAACGATTGCCCCTTCTGGTACATAACCAAGCGAATCAAAATCACCAATCGTCAGGTCGCATGTCAGCCCAAACGATTCAATCGTCTGAACACCACCATCGACACCGACGATAAAATCACCCGGCTGACAAAACGTCCGTAAATCCGGCGCTTCTTCTCGCGGACCGGCACAGACGAGAATCGCCCGCATCTCAGACGCCTCGTGCCGAATAACGGAGTAAGCGTGGCGCAGTCGTGAATAAAAGACCCGCAACGACACCACAAAGAACGTAAGACGGTACCATGTATGTCGCGTTATAAATCAATGAATACGGTACGACTGGACCTTCGGCATACTCGGCAAAAAAGACGATTCCACTGATGACATGACAGATATAACGGAGTCCTGCGCCTAATAACGTCGCCAGGAGAACGAACGCCATCAAGCTTTTCTTTTGTCCATTGCGCGCGGCTAGTCTGACTTGACGCGCGAACAGACCACTTAATCCGACGACACCATACGCAATCGTATAGTCAAGCATCGGTTGAACGATCGTCAAGACTTGTGGAGCGAACATCAATTGAATCGTACCGACAAGCGCTCCCGTAACGACCCCTCCAACGACACCATGGCGAAATGCCATGACGAAGATCGGTAACATCGCTAAGCTGATTGAGCCTCCTTGTGGCATTTTGAATGGAATCAGTAAATCAAAGACGACTCCGAGACTGGCAAAGATGGCAATTTCCATCATCATTTGTAACCGTTTCATGTTATTTTTCCTCCTTCATTGTACGAGAGGACGCAAAAAGGCAGTACGACGAACGCCGTACTGCCTGCGTGCGCCACATCCCTACGTCCGTTTGAACGGAACAGGTTCGAAGGGTTAAAGTCTAAAAGACTCCTCTCAGCCGCTTTTCAAGCGACACCCCTTGCGGTCATCATATTTCGTTTTCTCGTTCTTATTATACGGCAGCCCCTTGACGAATGCTAGTGATCGCTTCCGCATAATCTGGTGCATTGTAGATTGCTGATCCTGCGACGAGAACGTTCGCACCGTTATCGATGCAAAGCTTTGCCGTTTCCGGATTGACGCCACCGTCAATCTCGATTTCAAATGTCAGACCACGATCTGCTTTCATTTGCGCAAGTGCTGCGAGTTTCGGCATGACACGCTCGATGAAGGCTTGTCCACCGAAGCCCGGATTGACAGTCATCAATAAAACCATATCGACATCCTCAAGGACGTGTTCAATCGTTGATAATGGCGTATGGGGATTCAAGACGACTCCTGCCTTTGCGCCCGCTGCTTTGATTTGTTGCAAGACACGATGGACATGATTCGTCGCTTCGACGTGGAACGTCACGATGTCAGCTCCTGCCTTGACGAAATCTTCAACGAAACGTTCTGGCTGGTCAATCATCAAATGGACATCGAGAATCATATCCGTCTTTTGACGTAAGCTGCTAAGCACAGGTAATCCAAATGAGATGTTCGGTACGAACTGACCGTCCATGACATCAAAATGGATATAGTCCGCGCCTGCTGCTTCGACTGCTTTGACATCACGCTCAAGATTCGCAAAATCTGCTGATAAGATCGATGGTGCAATTTTAATCATCTTCAATACCTCCGGGCTCGATTCTTGATTTCGTCTATAAACATACCATAGTTCTCATAACGAGAGGACATGATTTCTTGGGCTTCGACGGCTTCCTTGACGGCACAACCGGGTTCATTCAAATGCAAGCAACCTCGGTATTTACAATCATCTTGTACAGCGACGAATTCAGGAAAACTCCACCGTACATCCTCGATTTCCATATCATACGGAAAATCGAGGTTCGAGAAACCTGGCGTATCGGCAATCAATCCTTCGGCAAGCGGCATTAATGTGACGTGGCGCGTCGTATGACGTCCGCGTCCGAGTGATTTCGAGATCGCACTTGTTTCTAAATCAAGAGAGGGCTCCAGTGCATTGAGCAATGAACTTTTCCCGACACCGGATTGTCCGGCGAGAACGCTCGTTTTTCCAGCAAGTAACGGACGGACTTGCTCAACACCCGTCAACGTCTCACTTGATGTCTCGATGACCGTATACCCAATCTTCCGGTAAGCGGCAATCGCCTCTCGGACAGCCGGTCCTTTGACTTCGTCAAGTAAATCCATCTTCGTTAACAGGATGACGGGTTGGATTTCCTTTGCTTCGATCAAGACGAGAAATCGGTCGAGTAGATGCGCTGAAAAATCAGGTTCTGCCGCCGAGACGACAAGCAACGCTTGATCGATATTCGCGACAGGCGGGCGTACTAAAAAGTTGTCCCGCTCCTTCACTTCGAGAATGTACCCGGTCTCACTTTCGATATGAAGCACGACTTCATCTCCGACGACTGGACTGATGCCGCGTTTTCGGAAATTTCCTCTTGCTCGTGAACGAACTTCTCCTTCTGGTGTCATGACATCATAAAAGCCGCCCTGCAGGCGTATGATCGTTCCTTCTCGATTCTCTTCGATGCGTTGTTCCGTCATCCTATGCACTCCTTTTTTATCACATTCATTGTGCGTCTTTTGCTTGATTGTACGTGATGGTTTTTGAACGATACACCGTATCGTCTTTATAGATCGTAATTTTGCCTTCTTCACCCGGATCAATCGTTAATGGCACGTCGAATGTCTCATCTTGATCAATTGATTCCTCGATGACGGTCCGCTTCCCTTTCGCGTCTTCCGTCTCGATTCGGATGACTTGTTTCGGCGGAGCCTCTTCTTCATCTTCACTAACAGCATCATAGACGACCTTTTCAGGGAACGTCGCCGTCACTGTTTTTTCTTCCTCACCTTTAGAGATGAAGACCGTCACGGAGTCGTTCGGCTCGACTTGTGCGCCAGCTTGCGGGAACTGACGGATGACTTGATCGAGTTTGACATCGCTAGAAAATTCTTGTTCGAACGTTCCGTCTAATCCTACTTTATCGAGATAAGCTTTTGCTTCATCACTCGATAAATTCGTCAAATCCTTCAACTCGAAAGAAGACGTCCCCTCAGATACAGTAATCGTAATCGTTTGTTCTTTCGCAATGACCTCCGTTCCAGCAGAAATTGACTGTCGAATCACATTTCCTCGATCGATTTCATCCGACTTCTCTCGCTCGACTTCGACTTTTGCGAATCCTGCTTCTTTTAGCGTTGCAATTGCTTCTTTTTCAGCTTCATCCGTCACATCCGGTACCTCAACCGGAGCACTACCAGTAGAAACGACCAAATTGACTGTCGAGCCCTTCTTGACCTGTGCTTTTTCACGAGGCGTTTGACTGATGACATCGCCTTCTTCGACCGTATCGCTACTCCGTTCCGTTGTCTCGACGACAAATCCAAGTTTCTCAAGCTTCGTTTCCGCATCGTCTCCATCCGTCTTGACGACAGATGGTACGGTGACCGTTGGATCCGGCCACATCGCGAACGTCGTAGCCGCCCCACCCAGTAAAAGGAGTAACAAGAGGATGATCCACCAGCGTTTTTTCTTTTTCTTTTCCGGTGTTTTCGGTTGAACAGTTGCGACGGCGGGTGATTCTAGTTCCGCTTTTGATTCTTCTGGCACTTGGACAGGTGATAAAACCATTGTCTTTTCCATCTCATCCTCTTCTGCGCCACGGATGCTTTCATTTGCCCGTTCGTCAGACAACGCCGTCACCATATCTGCCTTAAACGCTGCGACGGACTGTTGACGGTCATGCGGTGCTTTTGCAAGCGCCTGCATGATACAGTTCTCGAGTGCTTGCGGCACTTTCGGATTCAAGACGGATGGGCGACGCGGTGTATCTTGCAGATGCTTTAAAGCGATCGCAACCGGTGAATCACCTTCGAACGGGACTTGTCCTGTGACGAGTTCGTATAAGACAGCACCAAGCGAATAGATATCCGACTTCTCATCCGCAAATTTACCTTTTGCTTGTTCCGGTGAAAAGTAATGGACGGATCCAAGAACGGACATCGTATGCGTCAGCGTCGCATTCGACATCGCCACAGCGATTCCGAAATCCGTTACTTTGACGGTACCATCTTCTCGAATCAACATGTTTTGCGGTTTGATATCGCGATGGATGATCCGGTGTGCATGGGCGTGATCAATCGCATCACAAATTTGAGCGATGATATCGACGGCCTGCGGCACAGGTAATGCTTGATTTTCACAAAATGTTTTTAATGTCATACCATCGATATACTCCATGACGATGTAATAGATGGCATCTTCTTCGCCTACATCATAGACGGCAACGATGTTTGGATGATTCAAGCTGGTAGCAGCATGCGCTTCACGTTCGAATCGACGAATGAACTGTTCGTCATGCGAAAATTCAGTCCGTAAAATCTTAATGGCAACATGACGCTTTAAAATCTCATCATAGGCTTGATAGACATTCGCCATCCCGCCACTTCCAACTAGCCGTTCTATGCGGTAGCGGTCATTTAATCGATCTCCGTATCGCATATTCAGACCCTCTTTCTTTCTTTGAACCGGATGGCGGCAATCGTAATGTTATCCGCGCCTCCTCGAGCATTCGCTTCTTTCACCAATCGTCCAACGATCTCATCAAGCGGCTCATCCTGTAAGATGATCTGTTCGATGACATCATCTGGCACTTCATCGGTCAACCCGTCACTACAGACGAGGACGAGGTCATAGTCTGGAGCATCTCTGACTTGAATGTCGACTTCGACTGTTTCGTTCGAGCCGACCGACCGTGTGATGACATTCTTACGTGGATGATTTTCGACTTCCTCATCCGAAAGTTCCCCCATTTGTCGTAACATGTTGACGTAAGAATGATCATCCGTCAATTGTTTTAACGCCGTACCTTCAAGGGCATAGACTCTGCTATCCCCAACATGACCGATGACGAGCAACTCCTCGACCCAGCATACGCAGGCAATGGTCGTTCCGACGATGGCAAGTTGCTCTTCTTTTGAAAACTGAAGAATCCGGGCATTTGCCTCGGCTACACGTTGTTCTATCCATTCAGACAATTCCATCGGACGATTTGGCATGAGTGAAAAGGATGCTTCAAATACCTCGCGAACAATTGCACTTGCGATATCGCCAGCAGCATGACCTCCCATACCGTCCGCAACGACGGCAAGACCACGTTCAGCGTTCCCGACGAGTAATACCGTATCCTCATTTTTAGTCCTGACTTTCCCAGTAGTCGAAAGGTGAGCTAACTCCATGACAGTCCTCCGTTCGTGTCAATCTTCTCGTTTTTTAAACGCGGCAATATAGAAGCCGTCCGTTCCGACTGTCGTCGGTAACAACTTGAGTTCTGCTCGATCCCCAATCAGATGTCGCACGGATTCCGGCATCCGTGCCGCAAAGGATGCATCAAATTCAAATCCTTGATCGAGAATGAACGCTGTCTGATCCTCGTTCTCGGTCGGATCAATCGTACAAGTCGAATAGACAAAGGTTCCACCCTTTTTAACGAGTGGTAAGACAGATGTCAGAATATCTCGTTGAATTTTCGGGAGTTGCTCGAGTTGTTCCGGGCGTTTCGTCCATTTGATATCTGGTTTTCTTCGAATGACACCGAGTCCTGAACAAGGTGCGTCGACAAGAATCCGATCAAACGATTCTACTTCAAAGCGGTCTCCTGCTTTACGAGCATCTAACGCTTCTGCTTGAACAGTCGTAAGACCTAATCGTGTCGCTTGCTGTTCAATCAATTTAATCTTATGTGGATGAAGATCAAGTGCCTGTAGTGTTCCCGTCGTCAAACCTTCAGCAATGTGCATCGCTTTCCCACCAGGTGCGGCACAGCTGTCGAGAACATGATCAGATGTTTCTGCACCAAGTGCACGGGCGACGAGCATTGAGCTCTCATCCTGCAGAGAAAGATACCCACGGTCAATCAGATCCGTTTTTTGAACGCTTCCTCGTTCGATTTCGAGACCATCTGGCGCGACCGTAGATGGTTTTGCCGTCACACCTTGGTCGAGTAGAAGCTCGATCGCTTCCTCTCGCGTCGTCTTCGTCCGATTGATGCGAACCGTGACCGGTGCAGGTGTGTTATTCAATTGACAGATTTGAAGCGTTTCTTCCGAACCAAACAGTTCAATCCAGCGTTCGACGAGCCACTGCGGATGACTCGTTTCGATGCTGATTCGTTTTGCAACAGGCTCAATCTCAGCGAAATGGGGCATTCCCGCCCGTAATACATTCCGGAGCACTCCGTTGACGACTTTCGAGACGTGGACTTTCCCACGTTTTTTAGCAATCTCGACAGCTTCATGGATGACGGCATGATCCGGTACACGATCAAGATAAAACAATTGATACACACTCATCCGTAATAATGGACGCATGAACGGATCAAGTTTTTTCTGTTTCGCTAGATACGGCTCCAAAATATAATCCAGTGTCAATTCACGACTGAGCGTCCCGTAGACGAGTTCTGTGAACAAGCCGACATCCGTTGCTGAGATAGCACGCTTTTCAAGCATCTGGTGAACTGTGATTGTCGAGAAGGCACCACCTTGACCAATTTTCATTAGTGTCGCTACTGCTGCGTCACGTACGTTCATGCGTTCTCACCTACTTGTTGTCCGAGTTCAAGCGATTGACCGATCCCGCGCATGAACGTGGCACCATCCATCCGTTTTTTTCCGGACGGCTGTAAGTCGATCAGCTTCAACGCTGTTTCCGAACCTGTCGCGATGACGGGACCATCCGCTTCTAAAGCAATGATTTCACCTGGTCGTCCCGTTCCTTTGACTTTCGTCGCGAAAAAGACTTTCAATCGATCATCACCAAGCATCGTGTACGTACTTGGGAAAGGATTCATTCCTCGGATTTGATCATAGAGTGTCTCACCCGGTAACGTAAAATCAAGCCGTTCCCGTTCACGTGAGATATTCGGTGCAAACGTCGCTTCTCCCTCGACTTGTGCTTCCGGTGTCAATTCACCTGCGAACAAACGCGGTAACGTCTCAAGCAACAGACGCGCTCCTGCGTCCGCTAATTTTTCAAACATCGTTCCAACTGTATCGTTCTCTTCAATCGGAACGATGATTTTTGACAACATATCACCGGCATCCAATCGATCGACCATGTACATGATTGTCACGCCTGTCTCTTTTTCACCATCGATGATTGCTTGATGAATCGGTGCACCGCCACGATATTTCGGTAAGAGTGACGCATGGACATTGATCGCCCCAAAACGTGGTGCTTCCAAAATCACCGTTGGTACGATCTGACCGTAAGCTGCCGTGATGATGAGATCTGGTTTTAAATCGAGAACATCTTGATAATCCTCGCGAATCCGTTTCGGTTGCAACACAGGAATATCGTGCTCCATCGCGACGAGTTTCACTGGTGTCGGTTTGACTTCCCGTTTTCGTCCGACCGGCTTATCGGGTTGTGAGACGACACCGACGACGTCATATCCGGCATCGATCACTTCACGCAGTGTTCCTGCCGCAAACTCAGGCGTCCCCATGAAGACGACGCGCGGTTTTTCTTGCTCGACGAGTTTATCCGTGAACAGGACACCGTCTAAATGATCCATCTCATGCTGGATGGCACGTGCAAAAAAGCCGTTTGCTTTGATTTTGACCGTTCGTCCGAGTCGATCCTGCGACTTGACGACGATGCGGTCGAACCGTTCGACAGGACCAAAGATGCCGGGCATGCTGAGGCATCCTTCGTCATCGATTTGTGAACCGTCGGCTTCGATGATTTCCGGATTGATCAGCTCGATCGGTCCGGTCTCATCATCCGTATGGACGACAGCTACACGGATTGGTTGATTGATTTGCGGTGCCGCTAAGCCGACACCATCATATTCATACATCGTATCGAACATCCGGTCGATCATCTTACCAAGTTTTTTATCGAACTTCGTGACAGGTTCACACACCTGTCGTAATACATCGTTGGGTACTTCTACTACTTTATACATACAGACACCTCACATGAATACAAATGGATTCAAGTCGATCGCGACTTGTGTTTTTGACTTTTGACGACGGGCTAAGATATCACGAAGATGTGTCCGGACATCTTCCTGCCCTTTATGTTTAATTAAGACCTGTTGTCGGTACATATTCTTCAGTCGAGCAAGTGGCGCATCGAACGGTCCATTGACGACTAAATCCTCCGATTCGAAAGCCCGCAGCTCGGAAGCGATTTGTTGCGCTTCGGCTTGTGCTTCAAGTGGATGTGTCGCCGAGACCGTGATCAGACCAAGGAACCAGAATGGAGGGTGTCCCCCGAGTTTGCGCAACTGCATCTCCCGCTTATAGAACGTTTCGAAATCATGCTGTTTTGCCGTCTGAATGACGTAGTGTTCCGGATTATAGGTCTGGATGATCGACTGTCCGGCGAGTTGCCCCCGCCCGGCACGACCCGACACTTGCGTGATCAACTGAAATGTTCGCTCACTTGCCCGAAAATCCGGAATACCGAGCGTCGCATCGGCAGCGAGCACCCCAACGAGCGTGACATTTGGAAAGTCGAGACCTTTTGCGATCATCTGTGTCCCGAGAAGAATGTTTCCTTCCTTACGCTCGAAGGCATCGAGTAACTTCTCGTGTGCGCCTTTACGAGACGTCGTATCTTGATCCATCCGGATAATGCGTGCTTCCGGAATCAAATGCGCCAACTCTTCCTCGATCTTTTGTGTCCCCGTTCCGAACTGACGAATCTTCGTCGATTCACAGGACGGACAAGTTTTCGGCATCGCTGCCTCAAATCCACAATAGTGGCACTTTAAGCGATCTTCATGTTGATGATACGTTAAATTGACGGCACAATGCGGACATTGAAGCGTCTCCCCGCAATCCCGACATAAGACGAAGGTCGTGTATCCACGACGGTTCAAAAGTAATACCGTCTGTTCCCCACGCTCGATTCGTTCTTTGATGCCTTCGATGAGCGCGAGGCTGAACGGAGTCCGATTGCCCCGTTCAAGTTCCTTACGCATATCAACGATGTCGACCGGAGGCAGTTCTCCACCGAATCGTTCACGAAGCGGTAAGTAACGATAGACCCCTTTTTGTGCCCGCGCATATGTCTCGAGTAACGGCGTCGCGCTTCCGAGCACGACAGGACATCGATGATAGGCCGCACGCCATTTTGCGACATCACGCGTATGATAGCGCGGATTCTCTTCTTGTTTATAGGTTGTTTCATGTTCTTCATCGAGAATGATGATTCCGATATTCGTCAGCGGTGCGAACACGGCGGATCGTGCACCGACGACGACATCAACCTCACCTTGTGCGATTTTGCGCCACTCATCATACTTTTCTCCGAGCGATAGACCGCTATGCAGGACAGCGACCCGTTCTCCGAAACGACGTTTGAACCGTTTGACCATCATCGGTGTCAGACTGATTTCAGGGACGAGCAAGATCGCTTGTCTACCGCGTTCGAGTTGTGCATGAATCGATTCAAGATAGACTTCTGTCTTACCGCTTCCTGTTACGCCATGTAACAAAAACGTTCCGGTCTCCGCTTCAGCTGTTATCGCCGAGACGGCTTCCTGTTGCTTTTCCGTCAAAGAAGACGGCACAAAGATGTCTTGGACGAGATGCTCGTAAGGATTTCGCCGTACATCAATCGTCTCGACTTCAATGATGCCCTTTTTCTCGAGGGCGTTCAATGTTGCGCTCGTTGCGCCTGTCGCCTGCTTGATTTCACTCCAAAGCGCATTCGGAAATTCTTCGATATACGAGTAAAGTGCCGCTTGTTGGCTCGCTTGTTTCGTAAAAGTTGCCTGTTCCTCGAGGAGACGAATCCGTTTATCCGTTTTAGACGTCTTTTTCTCGCGAATGACCGGTTGAAGCGTCACGTCAGCTTGTTTCGCCGCTGTTAAGATGATTTGTTGGACTTCCGTTGGTAATTGACTCATTTTCTTACCATGATATGCCCGAAGTGGGCCCGACTCGACTATGACCAGTTTATCATAACTCACCTTCAAGGCAGCCGGCAGCATCGCAAGCAGTGCCGTCGCCTGAAAACACAATGTCGTTTCTGATAGATAAGCCGACAGCTCGAGTAATTCCTGCGTATAGGTCGGCGTCTCATCTAAGACACGAACGATCGATTTGACGTTCGTCAGATCAGATGTGGCTTTCGTCCCGACGACGATCCCAAGCAACGCACGTGGACCGAACGGAACCTCGACGCGCATCCCGGGAACGATCAGCTCCTGCCAAAGTTCCGGCACGGCATAATCAAATGGACGATCCACAGTGGCCGCTGCGACATCGACGATCTGTCTCTTATACACATCTCCGAGCCCAC
>NZ_WBYY01000057.1:0-17554 GCF_048985645.1 Exiguobacterium sp. A1_3_1
TCGTCAACGGTCCTTGTGTCTCCGCTGCTTGCGGTTCAACATGATCCGTGAAACCGATGATCGGAACGTCTTGAATGTTGACGGAAGGATCTTCTGCTTCTTGTTCCGTTTCGATCGGTTCCTCGACAGTTGCTGGTCGCAATGTCTTCGTTTTTTTCTCACGAACCGGTTTCGCTTTCAACTCTTTTTCGACACGAGGACGTGGTGTCCGTTCACGATTGCGAAACTCTTCTGCACGTTCTCGGAGCCCAAGCCACAGCTCTCCATAAAACGATGGGTTTAGTATATGAACGGCCGTTCCGATGAAGAACAGACCAATCAAGAAGGCACCCACGCTCGAAATATAATAAGCTGCGTTTTGATAGAGCCATCCATTGAGAATACCACGTGGTGCTCCGAGCAATAGATCAATCCAGACGACTGAACCCATCAGTAACATCGACCATGCCCATTTTTGAGCACGCGACGCATTCGAGAGGAGTAAAAGTAGCACAGCACCGATTCCACCATATAATAAGGAACCGAACTGACCAATTAACCGCTCTCCTCCATCGGCTAGCGTCAGTCCGACTTTCCCGAACTCCCCGAAAGCGAGAACGAAAGCTAATAATGAGACGATTGCGATGATGGTCGCATATGTACGATACGCAATCGGCTGACGTTGTTTCTTCGCTGCCGGTCGTTTCCGTGGCGGCGTTTTTTTTCGTACAGGTTTTCGTTTCGTCGTCGCCATACGTCATCCCTCCTGATAAAAAAACGGCTCAGTGGACCAGGTATTGGTCAATCTGAGCCGCTCGTTTGTTAAATCTCCATGATGATTGGAAGAATCATCGGGCGGCGTTTCGTCTGTTCATAGAGATAAGCACTCAGTTTATCTCGAATCAACGACTTCATCTCCGTCCAATCCAATTCTCCGTTTAATTTACCTTGTAGTTGTTTCGCAACGATTCGGTTTGCTTCGTTGATCATATCCTCTGATTCACGCATGTAGACGAATCCGCGAGAGATGATTTCTGGTCCCGATACGATCGTTTTGTTTTTCCGGCTGATCGTAATGACACAAAGGACGACACCGTCTTGCGATAACAAGCGACGATCACGAAGGACGATGTTTCCGACATCACCCACACCGATTCCGTCGATCAAGACGTTTCCAGCGTTCACTTTGCGTGACATCCGTGCTTTGCGCTTCTCGAACTCAACGACATCCCCATTCTCGATGATGAAGATGTTGTTCGCATTGACGCCAACCGTCTGTGCGAGACGACTGTGTGCCTTTTGCATCCGGAATTCTCCGTGAATCGGTAGGAAGAATTTCGGTTTGATCAAGTTGAGCATCAACTTCAGATCTTCCGCATGACCGTGACCGGACACGTGTACTTTCCGTTGGTTGTAAATGACATTCGCACCAGCACGGAACAAAAGATCGATCGTTTTCGAAACCGACTTTTCGTTACCCGGAATCGGCGAAGCCGCAACGACGACCGTATCGTTCAAGCGAATATTGACTTGCTTATGTGCGTTACGCGCCATTCGTGTCAAGGCTGCCATCGGCTCACCTTGCGATCCTGTCGTCAAGATGACGACTTGGTTGTCGTCGAGGCGGTTGATGTCAGATAGATCAATCAATGTTTTCTGTTTGAAGCGTAAGTAATTCAAACGCTGTGCCACTTCGACGTTATTGACCATGCTACGACCAACGACCGCTACTTTTCGATTGTTCGCTTCTGCTGCCGCAAACACTTGTTGTAGACGATGAATGTTCGAAGCAAATGAAGCGACGATGACACGACCTGGTGCCTCATAGATGACGTCGTTCAGTTCAGAACCGACGATCGATTCTGATCCAGACATCCCTGGTCGCTCTGCATTCGTTGAGTCAGACAGTAAGCAAAGCACTCCCCGTTGACCAATTGCTGCAATCTTCCCGAAATCCGCCTGTTTTCCATCAACTGGTGTGTAATCGAACTTGAAATCCCCTGTATGGACGATCGCACCTTGAGATGTTTGAATACATACCCCGACTGCATCCGGAATCGAGTGGTTGACCCGGAAGAACGTAATAAAATGACCTGCAACGGTTAATTTCGTCTTGGCATCAATTGGACGAAGATCTGCCTTTTTCAATAAACCGGCTTCTTTTAATTTGTGTTCAATCAAACCGAGCGTCAAACGCGTTCCGTAAACCGGTACTTTTAAGTCACGCAAGACGTAACTGAGTGCCCCGATATGATCCTCGTGACCATGGGTAATGAAAATCCCTTGAATCCGCTCTTTGTTTTCTTTTAAATAACTGATGTCTGGAATGACTTTATCGATTCCAAGCATCTCGTCTCCTGGGAACATTAATCCGGCATCGATGACGAAGATGTCCTCGTCGAGTTCGACGACGTACATGTTCTTCCCGATCTCACCGGCGCCACCAAGAGCAAAGACGCTTACTTTTTCCGTCTTCTTCTTTGACACAACATGACCTCCTATAATTCATATTCACTTTTCGTGAGCCGTCCACTTATCACTATCACTATTCTAGCCGAATTTTCACAATCTGCCAACAATCGGACTAGGAAATCTAAAAAAAACGTCATTCCTGCCACATTACTCCAGGAATGACGTTGATCACGTATTCAACAAATCTTCGACTTCTTCCGTTCGTTTCGCTTTTTCCGAACGGCTTGGACGTTCACCAGCCTTAAGTTCGTCGAGCGAATACCCGAACGTCATCTCAAAATGAGGATAGTCGACGAATCGTTTCCAATCGCCTCCCCATTCGAAACCGAGCGCTTTTCCGATATCAGCGACTTCACGCCAATCACTTTTCCCTGACCGATTCCCATCATACTCAAGATCATATGAAATCTCTCCATTCACGAGCTGAACGAAATCGACAGCGAGTCCATAATTGTGCATCGATTCACCACCACGTGCATTCGTGACGACTTCCCCTGCCTTAGAACGTCCTTGTTCATAAAGCGCGTTCTGTTGCTGAATCGAGCGGTATCCTTGCGTAATCTTGATATCGATATTGTAGCACGAATGCGCAACACGGATCAGATCCTTTGCCCCTGCCTCGACAGCAGGGTGGAGACGCTTCAGGTTCGTCTCGCTTGCATTGATTAAGCGATCTTCCCCCGCTACATCTCGTGGACAACTATCAATCCCGAGCTCCGGTTGATCCATCAAAATCGTCGGCATCCGATTCATGGATGCCGCAAGAAACAATCCAATCGCAAACATCGTCAATAAAAATACGATCCAACCGAAGATTGTTCCCCGTTTCATCAGCGGCGAAGCTTCTTCCGAAGTTTTTGTAGAATCGGTAACCCAGTCTCAAGCAACAGATAGAGCGGACGATTGAGTACATAATCGAACTCACCGATTTTTTCAATCATCCGGCTACCCCAACCAGATTTAAAGGCATAGAGTCCCGCGTAATGATCATCCGGGTCTGTCGAACCACTGACTCCACCGAAGTCATAGGAGAGCGCACCATGTTCTTTCGCATATTGCATCATCGTCCACTGCATCAAGTGGTTCGGCATGAATTCCCGGTACTCGTTCGATGAAGCGCCGTATAAGTAATACGAGCGACGACCAGCAAGCGTCAAAAGACCACCAGACAGGATGACACCGTTTGGATGTTTGGCAGCAATCGTCATCAGTTCCGTCTTCGACTTCTCGGCTTTTTCGATTTGTGCTGTCGTCTGCTCCAAGCGATTGTTTAAGCTCTTTAACTTTTTCTCAGCCGTCTCTTTCTCAAGCTGACGATGAATCTTCGAGAGTTCCTTATCGGCTTGAAGTAATAAGGCTTCTGTATTCTCAAGCGCACGTACGACATCGAGTTTCGTCAAAAACAAGACCGCATCACCTTTTGGATGGAGATGATCGTACAGATTCTCGAAATAATCCAGACCGCGGATCGAGAAACCATCCCGTTCGCCCGTCTCGACCATCAGTTTCGCAAATGTCTTTAGCCCTTCACGATCCGCTTGTTCGCATACGATACCTTTGCGTTCAGCAAGGCGGACGTTGTAGCGGAACTTCGAATGGAAACCGTCGAAGATTTCTTTTTCTGTCCCTACAAGACTCGTCTCCATCGTAAAGCGTGGCTGCGCGTAGTCAAAACCGCCACCGAAGCCATTATGTTTAAAGCCAAGTCCTTGCATCTCCTGCAACAGACCAGGATATTCTTCCCGCTCGACGTTTGGATCAAATTTAATCGCAATTGCCTTCTGTTGTTTTGCGACACGAATCGCTTCGTCACGAAGGGCGCGAAGTGCGTACGTATCCGTATAATCGACGACGAAACCACGCGGTGCATAACAAAGCGTGAACGGTAGCTTCGGTACTTTCTTGAACAAAAGAAGACCAACTCCGGCAATCTCACCGGAAGCCGTTCCGACCGCGATCCGTTCATGTGTCCATCCTGTCGCGCTTTTGACTTCTCCCCATGCTGGAAGCTGGAGTAAGTCGCCTTTGGGATGTGTTTTTACGAATGTTTCAAATTGATCTATGGTTACAACGATTGGTTGATAAGTCACTTCTGTTCCTCCATTTGCCGTATCATCTCTTTGACGATGATTTCCTCATCGAGCGGGAATTTCTCATCCCCAATGATTTGATATTTTTCATGGCCCTTACCGGCTAAGATGACGATATTATCTGGTCGTGCGAGTCGTGCTGCGTAACGCACAGCCTCTTCCCGATCACCGATTTCAACGAACTGATCGTGGGTCATCCCTTCGGCGATGCCGGATGTAATCGACTCATATGCTTCATATCGTGGATCATCCGTTGTGATGACAACGGTTCCTGCGTACGTCGAAGCGAGTTCGCCCATCTTTGGTCGTTTCGTCACATCGCGATTTCCACCTGTCCCGATCAGGAAGACGATCTTTTCCTTCGGTACGTCAACGAGTGCTTTCAGACACTGTTCGATGCCGTCAGGCGTATGCGCATAGTCGACATACACGTTATATCCTTCAATCGGCAAGCGTTGCATCCGACCTTTTGCCGGACGGATTGCTGAAATCGCGCCTGCAATCGTCGCTAGCTCATATCCGCAAGATAAGAGGATCCCTGTCGCAAGCAACAGATTGTAGACGTTGAAGCGACCGATGAAATTCGCCGTGACATCGACTTGTTCTTCCTTGTACAGCATCGTGAACGTCGTTTGTTGAAGCGACTGTTCAATCGCTGTTGCTCGGAGATCAGCTGCGTTGTCGATGCCGTATGTCATGACACGAGCACCTGTCATCATCTCATACAGCTCACTCGTCGGATCATCCGCATTCAAGACCGCGACTTTCTCTGTCGACAGCCGTTGACCGAGTTGTGCAAACAACAATCCTTTGGCACGCGCATAGTTTTCAAACGTTTTGTGGAAATCAAGGTGATCATGCGTCAGATTCGTGAATCCCGCAACGTCGTAATCGACACCCGTTACCCGACCAAGCTCTAATCCATGTGAAGAAACTTCCATGATGACATCTTGGACATCTCCTTCATGCATCTGATGCAGAAAGGCTTGTAACTCGGAGCTTTGTGGTGTCGTATTGCGACTTGGCACGACGCGGTCACCAATCTTGACTTCAACTGTACCGATGATACCCGTCTTCCGACCAAGGTGCGCTAATATATCACGGACGATCGTCGTCGTCGTCGTTTTCCCATTCGTTCCCGTAATACCAATCATCCGCATCTTTTCAGAAGGATAATCATAGAATTTGCCAGCCAACTCGGCAATGGCACGTGATGTACTACGAACAAGAATGACAGGAATCGACACGTCGACCGGTTGTTCCGCGACGATTGCGACCGCTCCTTGTGCTTCCGCCTGTTTAGCATAGTCGTGTCCATCAACAGTATATCCTTTGATGGCGACGAACAATGTTCCCGGTTTAACATCCCGTGAATCGGTCGTGATGGACGTAACGTCCACTTCTACCATTCGTTCGATTTTTTGCGTCTGTATGACTTGAATCAATTCAGCTAAATTCAACGGTATTCCTTCTTTCTCGACATCGTCATTTCATATGTTTCATCTATTCCGTTCTGCTATCATGCTTCCTCTTCTTCGTCTGCCGGAAGAATATAGGCCTTTGCCGGTTCCTCCGAAAAGATGTGCTCAATCAGCCCTTCGATATCCGATGGACGAATCCGTTCGACATACGCTAACACTTCTTCAAGTGATGGGTGACGATGCAGATGCAACTCATTTCGGGCGTTTCGATTCATGTGACTCGATGTGCCTTCGTTCCCTAGAATCAGAGAACCTTTCAGCTGTTCAATCCCATCTTCGAGTTCCTTCGTCGATAATCCATACCGCTTCAAGCGATCGATTTCAGCAGCAAGGACCTGTTCGACCTCTTCGACTGATTCCGGAGACGTGCCGACATAGATCGTGAACGTTCCATGATCGTCAAACGTCGTGTAATAGGAAAAGACTGAATAGGCAAGACCGCGTTCCTCTCGGATGGATTGGAACAAGCGACTCGACATCGTCGCACCGAATGCATTATTGAGTAAGGCGAGGGCAGGCAAACGTGGGTCAGCAGAAGGAATCGCACGGAAATTATAACAAATATGAGCCTGCTCCGTATCCTTTTCCTTACGAATCACACCATTTTGTAACCTTGGCTCTGTCGTCTCGCGTGTCTTCGATCGTGATTCGAGAATCGACATCCGCTCTTGAATCTGCGCAATCAACTCGTCTGAGACGTTTCCGGCAACGGAAATGACGATTTGATCCGGAGCATACGCTTCTTCGAGATATCGTCCGATCATCGCACGATCAATCCGAAGCACACTCTCTTCTGTTCCAAGAATCGGTCGAGCCATGACATCTTCTCCGTAAGCCGCAACAGCTAATAACTCATGGACGAGATCATCCGGTGTGTCATCGTACATCTTGATCTCTTCAATGACGACCTTTTTCTCTTTTTCCAGTTCATCCGCGTCAAACGTCGATTCAAGGAACATGTCCGCCAATACGTGAAAGGCTTCGCCTGCATGTTCATCTAGTGTCTTGACGTAATAACACGTTTGATCCTTACTCGTGAACGCATTAATATTTCCACCAAGTCGGTCAAAGTAAACCGCAATCTCTTTTGCCGTATGGCGTTTTGTTCCTTTAAACATCATATGCTCGATGAGATGACTGATACCATGCTCCTCGATCTGTTCCGTCCGACTTCCTGCTTGAATGAAGATTCCGGTCGCGACGCTGCGTGCTTCCGGCATCCGTTCAACGATCAGTCGAACTCCGTTTTCTAATTGTATCCGTTCGATCATAGTAATTCCTCCAAATATAGGAAACAAGGTGGCTCTCGTTGCATTCTCTGCACCGTCGAGCCACCTTGGATTCATTAGTTACGACGTGGTGGACGTTGTCCGTCACGTGGTGGGCGTGAACCCTGATCCCGACGTGGCGGGCGGTTCTCACGCTCTGTCTTTTTCTTTTCTTCGTATGCAGCACGATCTTCTTCACTTAAGCCTTCGACGAGCAGGACTTTGTGTGAAGCGTTGACGCGTCCTTTGTCATCGATTTCCGTGACACGGACTTTTAGCTTATCTCCAAGTTTGACGACATCTTCCGTTTGACCGACACGGTTAAGTGCGAGTTCCGAAATGTGGACGAGTGCGTCTTTTCCTTTGAACAATTCGACGAATGCACCGAATTTCTCAACACGACGAACTGTTCCATCGAACTCTTCACCGACGACGACTTCACGGACGATATCT
The DNA here is from genome assembly GCF_048985645.1 of Exiguobacterium sp. A1_3_1. Classification (NCBI taxonomy): domain Bacteria; kingdom Bacillati; phylum Bacillota; class Bacilli; order Caryophanales; genus Exiguobacterium; species Exiguobacterium sp. A1_3_1. The sequence continues at coordinate 7,744 of NZ_WBYY01000057.1, forward strand.
TCGACCAATTGACGGGCACGATCGATGCCGGCTTGATCCGTCGAAGCGATAAAGACGGTTCCGTCTTGATCGATGTCGATCTTGACGCCTGTCTCATCGATGATACCGTTGATGACTTTACCACCAGGTCCGATGACATCACGGATTTTATCTGGATTGATTTTGAGTGTGACGATTTTTGGTGCGTATTGTGACAATTCGACACGTGGTTCAGCGATGACCGTTTGCATATGCTCAAGAATGTGCAGACGACCAAGACGTGCTTGCTCGAGTGCTTCTTCGAGGATTTGACGCGTGATTCCGCCAATTTTCATATCCATTTGCAGAGCTGTGACACCTTCGTGAGTTCCAGCGACTTTAAAGTCCATATCTCCGAGATGATCTTCCATCCCTTGGATATCCGTCAAGATCGAGTAATTGTCGCCTTCCATGATCAAGCCCATCGCAATACCAGCGACAGGTGCTTTAAGTGGAACACCAGCATCCATCATGGCAAGAATCGAACCACAGATTGAAGCCTGTGATGAAGAACCGTTCGACTCAAGGACTTCTGACACGAGACGAATCGTGTACGGGAAATCGACTTCATTCGGAAGAACTGGTAAGAGTGCGCGTTCTCCCAGTGCCCCGTGACCAATTTCACGACGACCTGGTGCACGCATCGGACGTGCTTCCCCGACTGAGAATGGCGGGAAGTTATAGTGGTGCATGAAACGCTTCTCTTCCTTCAGACCCAGTCCATCGATGATTTGAGCGTCACCCGCAACACCGAGTGTCGCAACAGACAAGACTTGTGTCTGACCGCGAGTGAACAAACCTGAACCGTGTGCACGTGGTAAGAGACCGACTTCTGAATCAAGTGGACGGATCTCAGCAAGACCACGACCATCTGGACGGACTTTATCTTCTGTGATCAGACGGCGGACTTCGTCTTTGACGAACTTGTTGAGAACGCCTGATACTTCTGCTAGTTGTTCTGCTGTGACTGACTCGTCAGCTGCATACAACTCGATGTATTTTGCGATGACTTCGTTGATGGCAACGTCACGTGCTTGTTTTTCTTCGACTTGAACTGCTTGTGTGACTTCTGCCAATGCTTCTGCTTTCAGGCGATTGACGATTGTCTCATCGAAGCTTGATACCGTGTAGTCGAACTTCTCTTTACCGACTTGTGCGACGATTTCTTCTTGGAACGCGATCATTTCCTTGATGACATCGTGTCCGAGCAAGATCGCTTCAAGCATTGCTTGTTCCGATACTTCCTTCGCACCTGCTTCAACCATGTTGACGGCATGTTTTGTCCCGGCAACTTGAAGGTCGATATCGCTGACTTCCATTTGCGCTGAAGTCGGGTTCACGACGAACTCTCCGTCGACGCGACCGATTGTCACGCCTGCGATTGGACCGTCGAAAGGAATATCCGAGATCGAAAGCGCAATCGAAGCTCCGATCATCGCAGCGACTTCTGGTGAATTGTCAGCATCTGACGAAAGAACCGTCGTCGCGACTTGAACGTCGTGACGGAAACCGTCCGGGAATAGTGGACGGATCGGACGGTCGATCAGACGCGAAGTCAAGATCGCGCTCTCTCCAGGGCGTCCTTCACGTTTGAGGAATCCACCTGGGATTTTCCCTGCCGCATATAATTTTTCTTCATAGTTCACTGTTAATGGGAAGAAATCTAAGTCCTTCGGTTGTTTTGATGCAACGACCGTAGCAAGAACGGCTGTATCGCCGTAGCGAATCAATGCTGCTCCGTTCGCTTGTTTTGCTAATTGACCGATTTCAATCGTTAATGGACGTCCACCGAGTTCGGTCGAAAACGTCTGTTTTGTTTGTGACATGCACAAATCTCCTCTCACTGCTATCCGTTTTTTCATTCAAATCTAATTATGTAGGTTCTTGCGCAAAAAGTCCATGAATCGGCAAAAAAAAGAAACAGGAGACGATGCTCCTGCTTCCCTACCTCGTTCTCGTCGGGATTAGCGACGGAGACCAAGACGCTCGATCAACGAACGGTAACGTGCAACATCCTTGTTACGAAGGTATGTGAGCAAGTTACGGCGACGACCGACCATTTTCAAGAGACCACGACGTGAGTGGTGATCCTTTTTGTGTGTACGTAAGTGATCGTTCAAAGTTGTGATCTGTTCAGTTAAAACAGCAACTTGTACTTCCGGCGAACCAGTATCGCCTTGTTTCGTAGCATATGCTTCGATGATTTCGTTTTTACGTTCTTTTGTGAGTGCCATTGTCACTCCACCTCCATCTTATGAATGACCGTATTCCCGAGCATCGGATGGTGAGACCAGATGCCAAGTGAATCGGCTGTACGTAATCGTACTGACCTATCATAACGAACCCTGTCCGTACTGTCAAACGCTTAATCGTGTATTTGCCTCTTCGCGGTCTCGTGTCAACTGTTCTTTCAATTGATCGATACCATTGAAGGCTTTTTCATCGCGTAAATAAGCAATCCATTCAAGCGTCAATTCTTGACCATAAAGATCCTCATCAAAGTCAAGAAGATGTGTCTCAATACTGACGTCTCCCGTCTCATAAAACGTCGGGCGTCTGCCGACGTTCGTCATCGCTTTGAATCGACGACCGTCCGCTAAGCGAACGAATGTCGCATACACACCAAGTTTCGGTATGACGTAGGCGAATTCTGGGCGCATGTTGGCTGTCGGGAAGCCAATTTGTCGACCGCGTGCGTCACCGTGAATGATCGTGCCTTTGATTTGGTAGGGTTCTCCGAGTAAACGTGCAGCCGGTTCGACTTCTCCTGCAGCAAGTAAACGACGAATCCGGGTTGAGCTGATTTTTTCTGCTTCTTCTTGGAACTCTGCTACAACGGTGTGCGTGAACGTGCCCCGACTATGAAAATCAAGCGTCGTCATTTTGCCAGCTCCGAAGCGACCATAGGAATAATCAAATCCAGCGACGACATGCTCTGCACCGGACGCAATCAGATATTCATCGACGAAAGCTTGCGGTGACAATTCCGAGAAAGGAATCGTGAACTCAATGACGTAAACACGATCGACACCAAGGCGTTCGATTTTCTCTAATTTACGTTCAAGCGGCGTGATGTAGCGGACCGGTTCATCCCCTTTACCAAGTACTTGTTTCGGATGTGGATCAAAGGTCATGACAGCCAAAGGCAGGCGACGAGCCTCCGCTTCTTTCCGTGCTGCTGCGATGACTTGCTGATGTCCGAGATGTACACCGTCAAAAAAGCCAAGTGCGATGACAGCAGGGGCTTTTTGAGGCTGTTCCGGATATGTCAAATGTATGATGTCCATGATGCTCTCTCCGATCTTAATCGATTTGTAGCATGACCTCGACGCGTGCTACCTGTTCTTCTGGAAGACGTCGATATAGCGCTAAAGGTACGTCCTCTTCATTATAGACAGTAAACAGCTCGAATTCGACTGGAATGCTTGTCAGCTTTGCTCCGTTCAAGACACGTTGCGCTGTTGCTGCATCAACCGTCAATCGTGGCCATTTTTGGATGACGTGTTCGATCGGAAGGACGTGTTGCATCCGCTCTTCGACTGTCTCATACGATTCGAGTGTCTCGAGTGTGACGGTGTCCGTCTCAGCAATCGCACCAGAACCTGTCCGGCGTAAGTCGCTCATGTGTGCCGCATAACCGAGTCGTTCTCCGATTTCGACTGCTAGTGTCCGGATATAGGTCCCTTTTCCACATGCGATATCAAGGCGGAAGCGACAAAGACCATCTTCGAACACAAGGTCCGATGTCCGTTCCAATCGATCGATACGGACGATCCGTGTCGGTCGCTCGACTTCAATCCCTTTTCGTGCATATTCGTATAGTTTCTTCCCGTTCACTTTGACTGCTGAATAATACGGTGGCGTCTGTTCGATCTCTCCTGTCAAGGCGCTCAGAATATCAGCGATCGCCTCTTCAGTAATACTTTCGGGTTCGACCGGTGTTTCACGAACGATCTCTCCGTGTGCATCTTCTGTCGTCGTTGCAAAACCGATCGTCACTTCCGCCGCGTAACGTTTTCCTTCATCCGTGATGAAACGGGCAAGTTTCGTCGCTCGACCGAGACAAATCGGTAAGACACCTGTTACTTCTGGGTCAAGCGTCCCTGTATGTCCGACTTTTTTCGTCTGAAACAAGCGACGTAGACGAAAGACACAATCATGACTCGTCATGCCGGCTGGTTTATCTAGTGGTAATACTCCGATGGGTTCCACGTGATGTCCTCCTTGAAAAAAGGCAACCACACGCGTGGTTGCCTTAGGTGTTAATCTTTGTTCAAATTCCGAAGCAACTCATCAATGCGTGATCCGTATTCGACAGAAGAATCGACCTCGAACAATAGTTCAGGTGTTTTCCGCAGACGAATCCGCGATCCGATTTCCTTACGCATGAAGCCTTTTGATTTTTCAAGACCGATGCGCGCATCCTCACGTGCTTTTTCGTCACCGAGGACTGAATAGAAGATCGTCGCTTGTTGCAAGTCTCCTGTCACTTCGACACCTGTGACGGTAATCGGCTTGACGCGTGGATCCTTGACATCCTTGATGAGCAGTTGCGTAATTTCCTTACGCACCTGTTCGGCGACACGATTCGAGCGTAAACTCATGTTTGTTCCCTCCAGTTCGGAAGAATGGATTCCGTTCTGTTACTTCCGTTTGACTTCTTCCATGATGAACGCTTCGATGACATCATCGACTTTTACGTCATCATAACGTTCGATCTTAATACCACACTCGTAACCAGCAGCGACTTCCTTGACATCATCTTTAAAGCGGCGAAGTGTATCGAGTTTTCCTTCGTAAATGACGATGCTGTCACGAACGACACGGACACCTGCATCACGCGTTAACTTACCTTCCGTGACATATCCACCCGCGATCGTACCGACTTTCGATACTTTGATGACATCGCGGACTTCAGCTTGACCGATGATTTTCTCGACGAATTCAGGATCAAGGAGACCTTTCATCGCTTGCTCGATTTCTTCAATCGCGTTATAGATGATCCGGTGAAGACGAATTTCAACCTTCTCCTGATCTGCCATTGATTTCGCGTTACCATCCGGACGAACGTTGAATCCGATGATGATTGCATTTGCTGCTGAGGCGAGGATGACGTCACCTTCCGTGATCGCACCAACACCTGAGTGTACGATGTTAATTTTAACACCTTCGACATCAATTTTCTTCAATGAACCGGCTAAGGCTTCAACTGAACCTTGGACATCACCTTTGATGATGATGTTGAGGTCCTTGACTTCGCCTTCTTTGATGCGGTCGAAGAGATCTTCTAAGCTAACTTTCGCTGAATCGCGACGTTGTGCTTCGATTTCACGTTGGTAACGTGCTTCACCGATTTGGCGTGCTTTTTTCTCATCTTCGAATGCGAAGAATTGATCGCCCGCTTTCGGGACATCGTTTAGACCTGTGATTTCGATTGGCGTCGATGGTCCGACTTCTTTGACACGACGACCGATATCGTTGACCATTGCCCGGATACGACCGAACGTGTGACCGACAACGATCGGGTCACCAACACGAAGTGTTCCGTGTTGAACGAGAAGTGTAGCGACTGGACCGCGTCCTTTATCGAGTTTCGCCTCGATGACTGTTCCGCGACCGTTCATGTCTGGTGTTGATTTGTATTCTTGAACTTCTGAGACGAGAAGGATCATCTCGAGCAATTCGTCAATACCGTCTCCTTTAAGAGCTGAAACCGGTACGAAGATCGTATCGCCGCCCCAGTCCTCTGCAACGAGTTCGAACTCTGTCAATTCTTGTTTGACACGGTCAGGGTTCGCACCCTCTTTATCCATCTTGTTGACAGCGACGATGATTGGAACGCCAGCTGCTTTCGCGTGGCTGATCGCTTCTTCCGTCTGCGGCATGACACCGTCATCGGCTGCAACGACGATGATCGCGATATCCGTGACATCTGCTCCACGTGCACGCATCGTCGTGAACGCCGCGTGACCTGGTGTATCAAGGAACGTGATCTTCTTGCCGTCGATCTCAACTTGGTAAGCACCGATGTGCTGCGTGATCCCGCCGGCTTCGCCTGCAGTGACCTTCGTGTTACGGATCGAATCGAGCAATGTCGTTTTACCGTGGTCGACGTGTCCCATGATCGTAACGACCGGTGGACGCTCAGACAATTCGTACTGGTCAAGGTTCAATTCGTATTGATCAAAGTCCGTCTCATCGACTTGGACAGTCTTTTCGACTTCAAAACCAAACTCTGTCGCGAGCAGTTCGACTGTCTCGTCATCAAGATCTTGGTTGATCGTCGCCATGACACCGAGACCCATCAATTTCATGATCAGTTCATTCGGTTTTTTCGCCATTTTTTCAGCGAGTTCACCGACTGTCAAGTTGTCAGAGTATTGAACGACATTTGCCATCGCCTCTTCTTGCGCCCGGCGAGCTGCTTTCCGTTGACTCGACTTCGAGTTCGGATCCGCAACTTCAAGTTTGCGTGGTTCTGCTTTCTTTTGGTTCGGACGACGTTTGCCGCCACGGTTGTTACGGTTGCCGAATTCTGGGCGTCCGCCTTTGCTGTTACGTGATTGGTTACCTGCTGGTTTGTTTGTACTTCCTGGTCGGTTCGGTTTATTATCTGATTTCACTTGTTTTGGAGCCTCCGTCTTTTGAGCCCGATATTTTTCGGGATTAAATACTTGATCGAGTTGCTGTACTGTCTGTTCATCTAATACTGCCATATGATTCTTGACTGGTTTCTCCAGCTTTTCGAGCTGGGTGATGACCTGCTTACTTGTTACGTTTTGTTCCTTGGCGAATTCGTATACACGTTTACCCAAAGGATCCACCTCCAATTAGTCGTTCGAGAGGAGTTCAGTTAGCTTTTTCGCAAATCCGGCTTCATTGACTGACACGACAACACGCGCATCCTTTCCTAATGCTTGACCGAGAATCGTCCGGTCGGCGACTTCTAGGTAAGGAACCTGATAACTCGTACATTTATCTGTGACTTTCTTACGCGTGGCAGCCCCCGCATCTGCTGCTAAAAGAACAAGCTTCGCTTGTCCTCCTCGTACTTCTTTCAGTACGAGTTCTTCTCCCGTCGTCACTTTTCTAGCTCGATTCGCGAGACCGAGAAGGGATTCCCATTTACTCATTTGTACCTCCCGCGATTTCAAGCAATTCATCGTATAAGGCATCTGTCGTCTTGACCTTCAAATGATGATCAAGCGTCCGTTTTTTCTTCGCCGTCGCAATGACTGCCGCATCTTTCGATAAATAGGCACCTCGCCCATTCATCTTACCATTTAAATCGATGACGACCTCTTGTTCAGGTGTCCGGACGACACGAATTAATTCTTTTTTCGGTTTCATTTCTTGTGTGATGACACACTTACGTAATGGTACCTTTTTTTGCACGAATTATTCCTCGCCTTCGACTTGGACCGCTTCTACTACCGGCTCTTCCGTCGCGAAGACATCTTCGAGATCCATCGCTTCCGCTTCAGACTCGCTCTTGATGTCGATTTTCCATCCTGTCAATTTCGCTGCGAGACGCGCGTTTTGACCACGTTTCCCGATTGCAAGCGACAATTGGAAATCCGGAACGACGACGATTGTCGCTTTCGCTGGTTCGTTGACATAGACTGCAACGACTTGAGCTGGGCTAAGTGCGTTCGCGACATATTCTTTCGGATCATCCGAGTAACGGACGATATCGATTTTTTCCCCGTTTAAATCATTGACGATGCGTTGAACACGCGCCCCTTTTTGTCCGACACATGCACCGACTGGATCGATGTCGTCAGCTGCGACTGCGATTTTCGAACGGTCACCCGCTTCACGCGCCACAGACTTGACTTCGACTTCGCCACTTGAAATCTCTGGTACTTCGATTTCAAAGAGACGTTTTAAGAGACCTGGATGTGTCCGTGATACAAGAATCGATGCCCCTGATCCTTTGACCATTGGATCAACTTTCGTGACGTACACCTTGATGCGATCACGAATCCCGAAACGCTCGTTCGGCATTTGCTCGTGTGTCGTCAAGACAGCTTCGATACCTTCTAGGTTGACGTACAAGTTGCGTGCATCTTGACGCTCGACGATACCTGTCATGATCTCATCTTCACGATCCGCGAAGTGATTGTAGATGCGTTCGCGTTCTGCTTCACGCATTTTTTGTGTGACGATCTGTTTCGCCGTTTGTGCTGCAACACGACCGAAGTCGCCTGGCGTCACTTCGACTTTATGGAAATCGCCGAGTTCATATGTCGGATCGATCTCGTGCGCTTCTTCAAGCGAAAGTTGCTCTTCTGGTTGTGTCAATCGTTCGACGACTTCCTTAAGCGCGAAGACACGGATGTCTCCTGTCTGCTGGTCGAATTCGACCTTTACAGCCTCCGATTCTTTTCCGAAGTTGCGTCGGTACGCTGAAATCAATGCCTGTTCGAGCGCATCGATGATGATGTTCTTGTCAATTTCCTTCTCTTTCGCGATTTGATTGATCGCCTCGAGTAACTGTGGTCCCATCGTTCTCTTCCTTTCCGTCAGAACATTACCGCAAGTCGCGCAAGTGAAATCTTGTCGACCGGTATCTCAATTTTCAATTTTCTTGTTTTGACACGCACTTCGATTTCAAGCATCTCAGGTGTGTACGCGAGCAACGTTCCTTCGAATTCAACCGCATTCTTTACTGGATCGTGCGTTTTGATGTACACATGTTTCCCAATCGCCTTTTCGAAGTCCTCGTCTTTCTTCAGTGGACGTTCCGCTCCTGGACTAGCGACGTCGAGGTAATACGGCTCGTCGATCGGATCATTGTCATTCAATGCTTCCGATAACTGTTCATTGATTTTGACGCAGTCTTCAAGATCTACGCCACCCTCTTTGTCGATGGAGACACGTAGGAACCAATCCGCCCCTTCTTTGACGAATTCAACGTCGACTAGCTCCATCCCCTCTCGTTCGACGATTGGTTTTGCGAGCGCTTCGACCTTTTCCGTTACGTTCGTCATCTTCATCCTCCTTCAAAAAACAAACAAGAAAGGAGCAGGTCCCCCTACTCCTTCCAAGTCGTAGTATAAAAAACATTTCCTCACTCAATATAGCATAGGAAAGCGCTCAAAGCAAGTGTTCCTAAGGGCTTACAAGTCGAACAAGGAGAGCTGATTCTCGTCTGGTAACCCTTCGAGACAGCCTAGGTTATCGAGCGTCTCGATGATCGATTTCGACAATTTGGCGCGTTTTTGGAGGTCTTCCTTCGAGAGGAATTCGCCGCCTTTACGTGCTTCGACGATCTGCTTCGCAGCATTCGTCCCGAGACCTGTCACGGCATTAAACGGTGGTAACAACGTATCCCCATCAATGAGGAATTCCGTTGCACTTGAGCGATAGAGATCGACTTTTTGGAACGTAAAGCCGCGTTCGATCATTTCAAGCGCGATTTCAAGAACCGTGTACAATCCCTTATCCTTCGCCGTCGCTTCGAAACCTTTGTCCTTGATGTCTTGCAAGACTTTCCGAACGGCAGCAGAGCCTTTATTCATCGCACCGATATCAAAATCACCCGCACGTACCGTAAAGTACGAAGCGTAGTAATACATCGGATGATGGACTTTATAATAGGCAATCCGGACAGCCATCAAGACGTAGGCAGCAGCATGGGCTTTCGGGAACATGTACTTGATTTTCTTACAAGAATCGATATACCAGAGTGGCACATCGTTCTCGATCATCGCCTCTTCCATGTCAATCGAGAGTCCTTTCCCTTTACGGACCGACTCCATGATTTTAAAGGCAAGTGACGGTTCAAGAC
>NZ_WBYY01000058.1:0-17235 GCF_048985645.1 Exiguobacterium sp. A1_3_1
GCGACGACATTGACCCCTTCGACCTTTTTATACAAATCAGGGTGAGCTAGTACGAGTCCGTCGACCATGTCTGAAACGAACCGGTTTGAATCTTTCATTAATTTGTGCATGAAAAACGCTCCTTTACCTAACTGATTTTGCCGTACCACTTACTCTTTACCACCAAATCAAGTCGAATATGTCGAAAAAAATGATGAAAATATTGACCAGTTGGTGACGATATTCCGCATGAGTGCTATGCTCTTAAAAAAGAGGAGGAATCGAATGTCATCAGCCTTTCAAGCAGGTGTCCGTGCCTGTCTACCCACTGTCCTCGGATATATCGGCATCGGTTTTTCAGCTGGGATCGTCGGTCGTGCCTCCGGCTTATCCCCTCTTGAAGTCGGATTCATGTCCGTCTTCATCTATGCCGGCGCCGCTCAGTTCATCATCACGAGTCTCTTACTATTAAATAGTCCTGCTTCTGCCATCATTCTGACGACGTTCATCGTCAATCTCAGGCACTTGTTAATGAGTCTGACGCTCGCTCCGCATGTCGAGACACGTCACCTCCGCGACCGCCTCGGTACCGGAACGCTACTAACGGATGAGTCGTTCGCTGTAGCGATGAACACTGCCCAAAAAGGGAAGCTCTCTCCGTCTTTCATGCATGGCTTGAATCTGACTGCGTATCTCAGCTGGATCGTCGCAACCGTTCTCGGCGCCCTTGTCGGCAGCTGGTTTCCTGATCCCGAGCGCTTCGGTCTCGATTTTGCCCTGACAGCGATGTTCATCGGCTTATTATACTTACAGTTTGAAGGGGAACGTTCCCGTATTGCCGTGAATAGTTGCCTCCTACTGATTGTCTTACTATTGCTTTACATAACCATGCGCTACTTTTCTCCAGAAGTCGCCGTTCTTTGCGCGACGCTCGGTGGTGCAAGTATAGGAGTCGTGATCACACGATGGAAATCCGCCCGGAATTAATCGCTCTTTTTTTAGCTTGTGGACTCGTCACTTGGATTCCACGCGTCTTACCGTTTCTCGTCCTTCATGGACTAACGTTACCGCGCCTCGTAACAGAATGGCTCTCGTTCATTCCTGTCTGCCTGCTTGGTGCCCTCTTTTTTCAGAATCTCCTCATCGCTCAAGATGAGGCGTTTCCGACGGTTTCGACGCTTCATGTCTTCGCCGCATTACCGACGATGGCGGTCGCGATTTTCAGTAAAAGTTTATCCTGGACGGTCGTGACTGGTGTTGTCACGATGGCGTTTCTACGATTGTATCTATAAGCAACTCATTCATCTTTAGCCTATTTCGATGTATCTCTTGTGTTATCCTTATAATAGAAATAAATGGATAGTGAAGGAGGTCCTGATATGCCAAATAAGCAGTTTATACCCTATTTGATATTGCTGTGCGCCATTTTTCTAATCGCGAGTCAAATGGATCTACCTTATATGCTAAAACAAGGGCTGGTCGTGCTGTACGTCGTCGCCTATTTCGGTACGATGATGGTTTCTCGCAAAATGAAAGTTAGGGATCATAAACAATGACTCGAAAAAATCTCCTCTGGTCTTGAGAGACTAGAGGAGATTTTTGTGTTCACGTATTTGCTTGTACGTCCTGATAATCGGATCGATGTTCAAACTCTTTTTTCGCAAACGGACATAACGGTAACAGCTTGACGTTTGCTTCCCGTGCCCAGTTGACGATCTCGGCAACGAGTTGTTCCCCGATCTGTTGATTGCGGTGCGCGGGATCGACGTACGTGTGATCGATGATCCACATGCCGTTGTTCGTGTCGCTGTAAGTGATTTCCCCAATCACTTCCCCTTCCTGGTGGGCTTCGATTTTACGTTCCGCTCGTTTCAGCTCCATTTGCTTCCCTCCGTTCGTAAGATAAGGCGCCGCTCGGACAACCGTCGACGACCCGCATGACATCGTCCACTGGTGCCCCGTCCGCTTCAATCCAGGGACGCCGCTTGACATCAAAGACAGTTGGTAGACTTCGTACACAATGACCAGAGTGAATGCAGACTTCCGAATCAAAATAGACCGTGATCTCTTTGCCTTCATATCCTTTTTTCATGATGTATCGTCTCCCTTTCTTTGTACTCTTGTATCTTTCCACATCCTTGACTCAATCCCTGTCGAGGACATGAAAAAAGCACTTCCGGACAGAAGTCCGAAAGTGCTTGAGTTGGATTAGAACAAGACCATGTACTGATCGCGTTCCCATTCCGTGACTTGCGTCCGGAACATATCCCATTCGATTTCTTTCAATTCAACGAAGTGCTCTGCGATGTGATCGCCGAGAGCGTGCATGACGACGTCATCCGCTTTCAAGACTTCGAGTGCGTGGCTGAGTGTTGATGGAAGATCATCAATTCCGTTCGCAACGCGTTCCGGTTTGTCCATGACGTAGATGTTACGGTCGATTGGAGCCGGTGCTTTCAAGTTGTTCTTGATTCCGTCAAGACCTGAAGCGAGCAATGTCGCAAGCGCAAGGTACGGGTTCGCTGCTGGATCGACTGAACGAACTTCGATCCGAGTCGAGAGTCCACGTGCTGCAGGAACACGGACGAGTGGTGAACGGTTACGCGCTGACCATGCGACGTAGCAAGGTGCTTCGTAGCCAGGAACAAGACGTTTGTATGAGTTGACTGTCGGGTTACAAACCGCTGTGAACGCACGAGCGTGTTTGAGGATACCTGCCGTGAAGGCACGTGCATCATCCGACAATTGCATGTCTTCGTTGCCTTCATCGAAGAAGACGTTCTCGTTGCCTTTGAAGAGCGACATGTTCGCGTGCATGCCTGATCCGTTGACACCGAAGAGTGGTTTTGGCATGAATGTCGCGTGCAAGTTGTGCTTCGCAGCAATCGTCTTGACGACGAGTTTGAACGTTTGGATGTTATCCGCTGTCGTGATTGCATCCGCATATTTGAAGTCGATTTCGTGTTGACCTGGAGCAACTTCGTGGTGTGATGCTTCGATTTCAAAGCCCATGTTCTCGAGCTCGATGACGATCTCTTTACGGCAGTTTTCACCGAGGTCGACTGGTGCGAGGTCGAAGTATCCACCTTGGTCGTTCAATTCAAGTGTCGGACGACCTTTTTCATCTTTCTTGAAGAGGAAGAATTCTGGCTCTGGTCCAACGTTGAATGATGAGAAACCGAGCTCTTCCATCTCTTTAAGTACCCGTTTGAGCTGACCACGTGGGTCTCCTGCGAACGGCGTGCCATCCGGATTGTGGATGTCACAGATTAAACGTGCAACTTTCCCTGTTCCATCTTCTGTCCATGGGAAGACGACCCATGTGTTCAAGTCTGGGAAGAGATACATATCTGATTCTTCGATCCGGACGAATCCTTCGATCGATGAACCATCGAACATCATTTTGTTATCAAGTGCTTTTTCCAATTGGCTTACTGGAATCTCAACGTTCTTGATCGTTCCGAGGATATCTGTGAACTGTAAGCGAATGAAGCGTACATCCTCAGCTTTAGCGATTTTCAAAATGTCTTCTCGTGTAATGTTGCGACGTGTCATGTGACAAATCCCCTCTCCGATTCGTTTTTATATGGTTACAGGTCCTTACTTGAAGAAACGCCCGAGCTCACCTTGGATGAGCGACGTCTTTCCATGTCGTCCTGCTTCCTTCAATTCATTTTTCAGGAGTTTATACAATTCGCCGTCAGATAGTTCCGGACGCGTCTCGACGACGCTCTCCGCAACGCGTTCGCGTTTGACGAGATCGTTTTCAAAAATCAATTTGATCCCTGCGATATTCAGTCCCTGATCCAGGTATTCCTTGATCGACAACAAGCGATCGACATCGTTGAACGAATAGAGGCGACGCTTCGTCTCTGTCCGCTCCGGTTTGATCAGTCCTTGTTCTTCGTAGTATCGGATCTGGCGGGCAGATAACGCGGTCAACTCTTGAACGACTCCGATGGGAAATAGTGGCTTGGACTGGCGTGATGAGTCTGCCATGTGGTTCCTCCTTTTTCCTTACTCCATGAGAATAAACCTCTGTCAGGCAACTTGTCAAGCGATGTAAGAAAAGTTAACACAACTTTTTTAATCACTTTACATGAAGTCGTTCAGAGGTCTTTTCACGAGATATTCTAGTATTAAACGTTTTTTTCTGGAATTAATTGTTTTTCCATCAAGTGATTGACGGCTGAGATGATGGCAATCTTAACGTGGCTATACGTCAAACCACCTTGGACGTACGCGGTATAGGGCGCACGGATCGGACCATCCGCTGACAACTCAATCGATGATCCTTGTACGAATGTTCCTGCTGCCATGATGACATCGTCCGCATAGCCCGGCATATAATCCGGAATCGGTAACGCATGTGCATTGACGGGTGAAGCAGCTTGAATCGCTTGACAGAAGGCAATCATCGGCTCCGGCGCATGGAACGAAACCGATTGAATCAAATCCGTCCGTTCTGCCGTATGGTGCGGTGCCGTGTCAAAGCCGAACTGACCGAGCATGCTCGACGTGAACATCGCACCCATCAACGCTTGGCTAACCGTATGTGGTGCCATATAGAAACCTTGGTACATATCCGGAAGTGCGGATAACGATGGACCGGCTTCGGCGCCAATCCCTGGCGTCGTCATCCGGAACGATGCCCGTTCGATCAAGTCCGTTCGACCGACGAGATAACCGCCGGTCTTCGCAAGACCACCACCCGGATTCTTAATCAACGACCCTGCCATCAAGTCTGCCCCGACGTGCGTCGGTTCGATCGTCTCGACGAATTCACCATAGCAGTTATCGACGAAGATCAGTACGTGCGGATGGACAGCTTTGATGGTGGCGATCGCTTCTCCGATCTCGTTGACCGGCAGACTACGTCGCGTCGCATACCCTTTTGAACGCTGAATCCCGACGACCTTCGTCTGCGGTGTGATCCGTTCGAGAACGGCCGGTACGTCGATCGTCTCGGCGTTTTTCATCTCGACGACATCATACTGGACGCCCAGTTCCTTTAATGAACCGCGTCCGTCACCACGAATTCCGACGATCTCTTCAAGCGTGTCGTATGGTTTTCCTGTGATATATAGCAATTCGTCTCCTGGCAATAACAAACCGAACAACGCGATACCGATCGCATGGGTTCCGCTAATGATTTGCGGACGACAAAGACCGGCTTCCGCACCGAAGACATCGGCATAGATCCGTTCGAGCGTATCGCGTCCTTCATCGTTGTAGCCGTAACCTGTTGACGGCATGAAGTGAAAATCACTGACCTTGTGACGTCGGAACGCATCGAGGACACGGAATTGATTGTATTCCGCGACCTCTTGCGCTTTCTTAACGTACGGGGCGATTTGTTCCTCCGCCCGGTCAATGAGCGGACGGAGCGTTTCGTAATGGGTTAATTCTGAAAACATGTTTACACCTCGTATTGTTTCAATGTCGCGTATAGACGCGTATCTTTACGCAAGTAACCTTTTAGAATGACGGAACCATCTTCTTCGAACGATTCCTTCAAATTCATCATGACTTCCTTCGCCGGATTGTAATGGGCAAATCCGTCAACTGGAATACGAATCTCGAGATACTCGAGGATTTCGCTGATCGAACGTTCGATCTCTTCGATCAAGCGCTCGATATCCTGCGGGTCAAGCGCAGAAATCAGCAGTTTTCCACCTGTGAACAAGCGGTTCAATTGATCCTTCTTGTTGTAGACTTCCAGTTGCGGAATGTCACCGGCACCGAGTTCATCGAGGACATCGTTCGTCGTCTGCATCTGATTCAAGTAATGCTCACTCGACGCATCAACGACATGGAGGATCAAGTCGGCTTCCAGCACTTCCTCGAGTGTCGAACGGAACGCCGCGATCAACTTCGTCGGCAGATCTTGAATGAAACCGACCGTATCCGTCAGGAGGATTTGACCACCTTCCGGCAAATCGACTTGACGTGTCAACGGATCAAGCGTCGCGAACAACTCATCCTTCTCGTATGTGTCGGCTTGTGTCAACCGGTTGAAGATCGTTGATTTGCCGGCATTCGTATAACCGACGAGCGCGATTTGGAATGTTTGGTTCTCTTTGCGACGTTCCCGGTAACGGGCACGGTGCGCGACGGATGTCTCGAGTTGTTTCGAGATCTCATCGACCCGACGCCGGATATGACGGCGGTCCGTCTCGAGTTTCGATTCACCTGGTCCACGCGTCCCGATTCCGCCACCAAGACGTGACAGTTGTGTTCCCTGCCCGGCAAGACGTGGTAAGAGATAACTCATCTGTGCCAGTTCGACCTGCAATTTCCCTTCGCGTGACTGGGCTCGGCCAGCGAAGATATCGAGGATCAACTGCGTCCGGTCAATCAATTTGATGGCTTCCGGGTCCGACAAGGCGATCCGGATATTCTTCATCTGACCGGGCGTGACCTCGGCATTGAATATGATTAAATCAGGTTCAAGTTCGTCTGCTAAAGCAACGAGTTCTTCAACCTTTCCTTTTCCGATGAACGTACGGCGATCAATCGCTTGTCGTTTTTGATCCAGACGACCGACGACGACACCATGCGCAGTCGTGACGAGTGCTTCGAGCTCCGCGACCGATTCTTCATAGACATGGTCCGGGACACCGGGGAGCTGGCAACCAACGACGATGACGCGTTCTGACATAATATCATTCCTTTCACGAGTAAAGACGTACTGCGCCCTTTATCATACCACAGGCACCGGTTCGTCTGAACTTTTTTGGACAGGAAACATCCGTTCGGTTTATGATGGAAGAAAGATTACGATAAGGGGAGGAAAACCATGGCACGCGAACAGTCGTATACGCTTCCAGAGTTCATTGAACGCTATTTGTTTTATCTAACGACAAGTGGACGGCAACTTTCGACCGTCCGCCGCTATCGCTATGATTTAATCGAAGTCCATCGCTACATGACCGATGTCGACCAACCACTCGAGACGATCGACGATTTCAAGGCGATTTCGATCGAGACGTGGAAGACGTTCATCAATGAATACTTGATCGAAGAGAAACTCTACCAGCAAGCAACGGTTGCCCGGATCGTCACCGTCATCAATCAAGTCAATTATCAGATTCGACAAACGAAGGCGAAGCTGATTGAATACGCACAACCGACGCACGAATTGACGGCAAAACACGTCGCTTCCTTCAAGGAATATGAACAATTGGTCCGGACGAATCAATCCGATCGCGGCTTGACGGAACATCAATTGAAGGCACGTCCGTTTTTAATCGATCGAAACGAACTGATCCTTCGATTGTTTTATCGCTACGGTCTACGTGTTCATCACATCATTGGTTTGAAGATGCATGACCTTAATTTCGCCCAGCAAGAGATGACTGTCCACGATCGCCTTGGTAACCGTTACCTGCTCCATCTCGAGCGGGAAGATCAAGACATCATGTTGCGTTACTTGAAGACGATTCCGGAACCGGTCCGTCCCCGTTATCACAGCACCGACCCCTTTTTCGTCGCCTTCGACTTTGCTCGGATGACGTTCCGCTGGGTTTACAGCAAAAATGCACCGAAGCAACTGTCGATCGTCATGATCACGAAGATGATGCGTCAGTTGAATGAACGGTCCGATAATAAACGGGTCTTGACACCGTCGATGTTACGCAACAGTTTCATCTTAAAAACGTATCAGGACGAGATGACGAAGGAAGAACGTCTGCAGAAGACATGCCTCTATAAGGATGTCTCGCTCCGACGTTATGAAGAGGCGGTCGAGGAACTGACACCGTTGTTGTAAAAAAATCATTAGGCTTGGATGTGACATAGATGACGATTCGAATGACTTATGATCAAGAAGCAGAAATGGGATATCTATATCTCTTCCCAGAAACATTTACTCCCGCGATTGAAGAAACGGAAGAGCTAGAAGAAAATGAATTCCTCAACGTAGACGTTGATCAAGAGGGACGCATCGTCGGGATTGAATGTTTCAATGAAGAAGCGAACGTGATCCGCGCCGTCCATTCACAAGCATTCTTATACGCAGAACATACAGATCGTTTCTCGCTCCGATTGCGAAACACGATTCCGAAAAGTTCGTCTCACCTCCAAGGAGTTACGTTCTACTTCGCTGAATCCGATCATACCGGATTTATCGGATTTGATATCCTTGACTTAGAACGATATCCTGTCGACGTTCTTCGTACGCTTGCTCAGCCAGCGTATAAATAATGAAGTCAACAAAAAAAGACGACCCCCCGGTCGTCTTTTTTACTTAGCGAGAGACTTCTTGTGTCTCTTCTTGCTCATATAACGTCACGTTGCGCGCTGGTGCGAACGTCGAGATTGCGTGCTTGTAGATCAACTGCTGTTTGCCTTCCGACTCCAAAATGACCGTGAAGTTATCGAATGACTTGATCAGCCCCCGTAATTGATACCCGCTGATTAAGAAAACCGTTGTCGGGACTGCATCTTTCCGTAATTGATTTAAAAAAACGTCCTGAATGTTGTATGTCGCTTTCATGATTCCCCGTGCCCCCTCTTTTTATCTGTTTCTGTCTTCGGGCAACTCTTATTTAACCGCTTTCAGAAACTCTACAGTTCTATCATAGATAATTTTGAACGTTTCTTCAAATGAAAACTTTCCCATATCCACCCAAACGCCATCAAATTGGTGACGGAACCACGTCAATTGACGTTTCGCGAAGCGTCGCGTGTTCCGTTTCAGCATATCGACGGCAGGATCGAGTGGTGCCCCGTCAAGGACCGGTAACATCTCTTTATAACCAATCGCTTGTAGCGCCTTCGTGTGTCGATACCCGGCAGCATCCAGACGCGCCACTTCTTCAAGAAGCCCACTTTTGACCATCAAATCCACCCGCTGATCGATCCGATCATACAAGCGATCCCGGTCTTCCATGTGTAGGACGAACAGTAGACTCTCGTAAAGTGCAGGCTTACTACCGGTCGTTTGTGTCTGACCGGTCCGCGCGACCTCGATCGCCCGCACGACCCGCTGAATGTTATTCGGATGAATCGCTTCGGCACGCACCGGTTCAAGTTCCTTCAACTGATCATGTAGCGCGTTCGCACCGTGCGTCGCCGCGTACGCTTCGAGTTCAGCCCGTAAGGCTGGATCTTCCGCCTGCTCAGTGAACTGGTAATCATATAAAATCGAACGGATATAAAGCCCTGTTCCACCGACGATGATCGGTAACTTACCCCGACTTGCGATCTCATCGATCGTCGCTCGGGCAACCGTCTGAAAACGCGCTACACTCATCTCATCATCCGGTGTCACAAGATCAAGCAGATGATGCGGCACCCCTTCCATCTCTTCGGTCGTCACTTTTGCTGATCCGATATCCATGCCTTGATAGACTTGGACGGAGTCTCCCGATAAGACTTCTCCGTTTAATCGTTTGGCTAGTTCAATGCCCGTCTTCGTTTTTCCGACTGCCGTCGGTCCGACGATGACGATGACTGGTTGTTTCTTCATTTTTCTTCACCCATTCTCTATCTTTTCATTCTGATTCGAGTGTACCACAGCCACTTACTCGGATTAAAAAAATCAATGAAAAAACCGCCCATTCTGGACGGCTTCCACTTGCTCGTCTTATACGCGACGGATGAAATCGTCATAAATGGCACTAAAGATGCACCACCCACAAATGACGACGCCTGTCAGCATGATGCCCCAATCTGCCATGGTCGTTCCTCCTCTAATCATCGTTATTCTCTCTTTTGACGGTTTACACAGAATATAAACCCTTTCGAGCAGGTTTGACACCAATTCTTGGAATCAGTATGATAAAAGTACGATTGGTACGTAGCGCGGAGGCTGACCTGCATCGGCTTCCTATTAGAGGCACTGCCTCTCGATTCCATGTCTTGTGCTTGCACGAGGCGACATAGGGAGAATTCGTTCTTCCAAGCGACAGGTCCGGCATCATGCCCGGGCCTGTTCTGCGTGCCGGTACATTATTTCGAAAGGAGCCGATTGTCGTGCGTATTCAAATCATTGGTGGATCAGGTACCGGAAAAAGTACACTGGGCGCCTTCATCGGACAAGCTGAACAGATTCCCTGGATTGATACCGACCATTATCTTTGGACAGATACGACGTTCACTGAAAAGCGAGACGTCTCCGAGCGATTTTCCATGTATGAAGCAGATCTTATGTCTTACAACGATTACATCGTCTCCGGCTCTGTCTTCGCTTGGCATCCGGATGGTTTCATCAATCGGGACTTGCTTGTCTTCCTGTCGCTCGACGAATCGGTTCGGATGGAACGTCTCATCGCGCGCGAAAAAGCACGATACCCAGATTTTACAGGCTCCAATGAATTCCTTGACTGGTGCCGGACGTATCACACGGCGACGGATCCATCGATGATCGGTACGTTCGCAGAACACCAGTATCAGATGGACCAGTCGATTTCCCCGATTCTGATAGTAGATGCTTCGTTATCGACACAACTTCAGTATCAAAAAATAATCGAGACATACGATCGTTTGTCGCTTCATCCATGAAAAACGGGTCCCCCTCTATAGGTGGACCCGTTCGTCTTAATACATATCTTTTTGTGTGAAGTTCCAAAACGCAACGATTAGCGCCGCGACCGTCCAACAACCGAGGACAGCAAGTGAGAACGGAAGCGTCATTCCTTCGATTGGTGGTGCTTGTCCATCGAGATAGTTGATCAGTCCGAAATTGACGTTGACGAGATATTTCGAGCTCGTCCAACTTGAACCAAGCGTCGTCAGTAACGTACCGGAAATCAAGACTGCCATCATGATCCCGATCCCTGTCGCTGTGTTTTTGACGAGAACAGAGACCATCAAGGCGATCGTTCCGACAACGGCTGTGACGATCCACGCTAGACCGACTGCCATCAAGAGGTACTCCCACATCGGTAACGTATGCACGAACTCGGTCGAGAACGTACCGCTCGGTGAGGCTTGGAAACCGGTCAAGATCGGTGCGGTCCAGCCGTCATAGCCGAGGACGATCCCGGATATCGCGTAACAGACGGCAACGGTCAATGCCATCAACATCGACGTATATAGTAACACCGTCAACCATTTCGCCATCAGGATTTTCCAGCGCCGGACTGGTCGCGACAGGAGCGTCTTGATCGTTCCATCATTTTGCTCCCCACTGACGATATCCGCCATGATGACGATGATGAACAGCGGTAAGATCAGCGTCAATCCTTGCGAGAAGAAGATCCGGATGAACGTCGGGGCTCCCGGATAGTTCGGGTTGATGTCGTTATCGAGATAGTATTGATTTTGTTTGAGGTCAAACTCCAGGAACTGACGGAACTCATCTTGAATACTGCTGGAAGCAAGACGGTTCTGCGTGTCGACGATGTCTTGTTGTAACTCAACCCGCCAATCGAGCGTTCCCTGCTTTTTGATTTGTTCTTGGATGTCTCGGTACTGTGCGTACGTAAACATCGAGACAAGAACGACGAGAATGATCGCAACGACGGCAAAACGACGTTTCGAAGCAATTTTCGTCACTTCATTTCGTACGAGACCGATCATGTTCGGATTACGCAATGTGATCGCCTCCCGTTAACGTGATGAATAGATCTTCGAGCGTTTGGACCTTCCGTTCAATCGTCCAGACTTCGACCCCTGCTTCGAGCAGCTGCTTATTGAGCGCTGGTGTCTTGCTTGCATCCATCAAAGTATGAACCGTATTCGCATCGACGACTTCGGACACTTGGACTAAATCGGATGCTGATAAAATCTCATTCGCCTTAAAGGCATCATCGACACGCCAGTCAACGCCTGGTGCGAGCGACTCGACCAGTTCCTTGACCGTTCCGACTTGAACGATTTTGCCATAACTCATGATTGCAACTCGATCGGCAAGCATTTCGATCTCAGCCAAGATATGACTCGAGACGAGGACCGACAGTCCCGTTTCCTCGACGAGCCGGCGGATGAATTGACGTAAATCCCGAATCCCCATCGGATCGAGACCATTCGTCGGTTCGTCGAGAATCAAGACGCTTGGTCGTCCGAGCAATGCTTGTGCGATGCCGAGACGCTGCCGCATCCCGAGCGAGTATGTCCGGACTTGATCATCAACACGCGCCGTCAAATCGACGAGATCGATGACTTCCTGAATCCGAGCCTCATCGACATTCGGTAACATCCGGGCAAAGACTTGTAGATTTTCGCGACCCGTTAAATACTTATACAACTCTGGATTTTCAACGATCGAGCCAATCCGCTCCATCGCTTGGACGAACTGTTTGCGGACGTCGAAGTCACAGACCGTGATTTTACCGGACGTCGGTTTGATCAAGCCGACGAGCATCCGGATCGTCGTCGTTTTTCCTGCCCCGTTCGGTCCAAGGAAGCCAAAAACTTCACCTGGTTGGATCTCAAACGAGATATTATCAATGATCGTCTTTTTTCCGATCACCTTTGTTACACCTTCTAATTTCACTGTTGGTTTCACGTCTCTCACCTCTTATTGTCTATTCTAGCGGAATAATGAATCATTTGACTTGTCAGAACACTTCATTTCCGCACATTCTTTCAACTTTTGCTACAATCAGGTTAGAACCTAGAAGGAGGAACGTTCATGAAGCGATTACGCTGGCCCCTGTTTTTAACCGTCTCACTCGTTTTGACGGCAATCTTTGGATACGGCTTCGTCAGTGCCTATAGTGACGTCGTCAACCCACCAAAACGTGCCGTCTTGACACCTACGAAGGAAGAGCCTGTCAAAAAAGGCGGGACGTACGTCGCGCTTGGTGATTCCTTGACACGTGGTGTCGGAGCATCAAACGGCAATAGTTACGCTGCAATCGTCGGACGCGATCTTGTCAAAGATAACACTGTCGAGCGCTTCCAGAATCTTGCCGTCAGTGGTGCCCGGACGGAAGATTTACTGAAACAACTAGAACAAAAAGAAGTCTTACGCTCAATCAAACAAGCAAAAGTCATCTCGGTGACGATTGGCGGAAATGACTTATTCAATCGTGGTGAAGGCGTCGCAAACTTCAATGCGAAGAAGACAGCCGAAACCGTCACGACGGCACAAGCGAACTTGAAAAAGACGTTCAGTATCCTACGAGAACAAAATCCGGATGCTGTCATCTTCTACGTCGGGCTCTATAATCCTTTCCGCGCGACGGAAAACGGTGAAGCATTCGATGCCATCGTCCAAGATTGGAACGCAAAATCACGGACGCTCGGTATCGAGTACGATGTCGAGATCATCGACACGTTCAATCTCGTGCGTGACGTCAAACGTGATTTATCGAGTGACCAGTTCCACCCGAACGATTCTACCTACGAAGAGATTGCAAAAGCTTCCTTACTTGCTGTCAACAAACGTTTTTAACAATAAAAGCCGCCAATTTGGCGGCTTTTTGTTCCGATTCATTTCAGGCGTTTCGCAAGAGAGACGAGTCCCCATTGGAGCGGCAACCGTGTCCAAAGCAACCAAGACGGAAGACGTTTTCCATTAATCGGCTTCGGATTGACTGCCATGTTGACGTTTGCGGGTAAGACTGCATATAAGAAGGCAGGAAGAGTCTTACGGACGAGGTGCACCCCTTTTCCTGTCAACAACATGACACCGTAAGCGATTTCGATGACACCTGTCACTTGAACGAAAAAGCGCTTGAACGGAATAAACGACGGCATGATGCTGACGAATCCTTTTTCATTACGGAAATGACCAACTCCCGCAAACAACAATCCTGCTCCATAGACTAGACGCAATAGCATTATGTTCCACACTCTCTTTCTGTTAATGAAATATATGTTCGAGACAGCTTCAGTGTATCGAACTGACCTGATTATCTCAACTTTTAGAAATTGTCGTCGAATTATGGGGAATGATGAGTCATTTCGGAATGTCTCCCGTAATCAGTGAAGAGGTTGTTTCATTTGCTATGATGAAATCAGAAATCATACAGAGAGGAATGATGACTTATGGCTGGAAAAACGAAAGCACTTTTACCTGGATTGACTGGAGGCATCATCGGCGCGGTCTTGACGGCTACGGTTGCCTTTCCGATCCTACTCGATCAAGAACAGCAGGTCGCTGATACCCCACTATCAAATGGTATGCCAAAACAAGTCTCAACGACGACGAATGATCCGGTGACGAACGCAGTTGCTACGGCTCAAAAATCTGTCGTGACCGTAACGAACTATCAAGCGGGCAACTCGATGTCGCAACAAGAAGCAGCGGCTGGTTCAGGGTCCGGTGTCATCTATAAGAAAGAGGACGGTAAAGCATACATCATTACGAACCATCACGTCGTCGATGGGGCATCAAAACTCGATGTAACGTTGAATGACGGCAAGACGCTCTCAGCCAAGTTGCTTGGTAGCGACGAAACCTATGACTTAGCTGTGCTTGAAGTGGACGCAAGCGATGTTCCGGGCGTCATCACACTCGGGAAATCAGCGGACTTAAAAGCCGGACAAACGGTCCTTGCAATCGGTAACCCGCTCGGTGAGTTCCAAAACTCCGTCACACGCGGAATCGTCAGTTCGAAAGACCGGACCGTACCGGTCGATACGAACAGTGATGGACAAGACGACTTCAATACGACAGTCATTCAAACGGATGCCGCAATCAACCCTGGTAACTCAGGGGGTGCCTTGATCAATGAACAAGGACAACTCGTCGGAATCAACTCGATGAAAATCGCTGAGTCTGGTGTTGAAGGCGTCGGCTTCAGTATCCCGATCGATGATGCATTACCAATCCTCAAACAGCTTGAAACAAACGGTAAAGTTGAGCATCCGACGCTCGGTGTGTCCTTACAAGACGTTGCGGCGTTCCCTGCCGGTTATCTTAAAGATCAAGTCAAACTACCAGACAGTCAAAAAACAGGTGTCGTCGTCATGTCAGTCGAACCGAACAGTCCAGCTGCTGCGGCTAAACTGAAAACAGGTGACGTCATCACGAAAATCAATGACTCCGAAATCAAAGCATTCGTTGACATCAAAACGGCACTGATCAAATCAGATGGACCGCTCTCCTTGACGATCATCCGTGATGGGAAAACAATGACGGTCGAAACCAAAACAACGACGACCGACCAGCTGTAAAGCTTCAGCCTGACGTTTCGTCCGCCTTCCTTTTCGGGTATTGTTTTAGAACAATATCGAATTGGGAGGCTTTTTCTATGTATGACTTAATCGGCATTGGCATTGGTCCGATGAATTTAGGATTGAGCGCACTTGCGCATCCGACAGATTTAAAGACGTTATTTTTTGACGAAAGCGAACAATTTTCATGGCATCCCGGCATGATGATCCAGGACTCGATGATGCAGACGAGCTTCATCTCCGATCTCGTCACACTCGCCGATCCGACAAGTTCGTTTTCCTATCTCAATTACTTACGATCGATTCACCGTCTCCACACGTTTTACTTCTATGAAAAACTTCTGATTTCAAGACAAGGTTACAACGATTACTTACGTTGGGTCGCAACACAACTTGAAGATCTCCACTTTTCGACACGTGTCATCGACGTGCAAGACACCGGTGATAGTTTTGAAGTCCTCGTCGAAGATATCTCGACCGGTAAACGCGAAACGTTCGAAGCACGAAACGTCGTCATCGGCACTGGTTCAAAACCCTCCATCCCGGATACGTTTGACGAACGCGTCATCCACAATACGCAATATGTCATGAACAAGGCAAATTTACTTCAGCGCAACAAAATCAGCATCGTCGGCTCCGGTCAAAGTGCCGCCGAGATTTTCCTTGATCTCTTGACGACGCCTGCTTCAGAGCGTCCTGAACTCGAGTGGATTGCGCGTTCGACACTGTTTGAGACACTTGAGACCGGCAAACTCGGAGAAGAAATTTTTTCACCGAGCTACGTCACGTACTTCAACCAACTTCCACTCGAAGTACGACAAGAGTCGGTCAAGAAGTTTGCCCGCTCTCAGAACGGTATCAGTCCGGAGACCCTGCAATCGATCTACGCCCATCTCTATGATTTGACGGAAGAGGAACAACGACAGGTCGCGATCCGCGCGAATCTTGAAGTAAAAGAGATTACGTACGATGAGCGGTTCACGATTGCGATGCAACATCAAGAACTTGAGGATGAACGTATGTCCGTAACAGATGCCGTCATTGCGGCAACTGGTTTTTCGCCATCCCTTCCGAGCTTCATCGACCGACTTGATATCGTATTCGAAGCACCGAATGCCTGGAAAGTCGATGCCGACTACCAAATCGTGCGTTCGGTCGAGACAGCCCACCATCTATACGCAACCGCTAATTTAGAATTATCACACGGTCCGGCTGCGGATAATCTTGGTATGTCCGTCTCGCGGAACCAGTTGATCTTGAACGCTGTCGCCGGTACGGAACTGTATCCGGTCGAACGACATGCGACGTTTACGACGTTCGATTAAGTCACTAAACCAAACGAACGAGGAATGGCGCGCGCCACTCCTCGTTCGTTTTTCGTTTTACGGTTTTTTCGTCAACTCTAGTGCAGCCAGCAATAACAACGTGGCTTGAACTCGTGTCACACCTGTTTTAGCGAGCAACAAATGAAAGGCAATCAACCAGTTGACCTCGTCTGAAAATCGATTCCGTGCCCGCTCCCGGTCGACGATCCGGGTCACATAAATCCAGTCGACACGTTCCATTGTAGGGAGTAACGCAAGAATTGGCATTAAACGATCCCAGATGATGATCTCTCTCCGCTCTAACAGTTCCCGCCACGCAATGATTCGTTCCTGTTGCGCTGAAGGATCTGGATGCGCCGCTAAGATTTGCGCCGTAATGACACGTTCACTCGTTCGTTCCATGAATTGCGCGAGCCACTCTTCCGATGTATTGACCCGCTCTAGAAATTCTTCTGGTAATGGCTGCTGTTCAAGCAAGGTCGATGTCACGACGTACTGCTTTGCTACATTTAGATGAGGTCGTGTCGCGTGCAGCCGTTCCATATAGGGAAAGGCATCGATTCCTTGACGCCGATTCAATACTTCGTTGAGAGCAAAAAATGGACGAACCCCTTTATCACGAATCAGGCGATGTTTAATCTTCTTTTCCGCAACGATGATCTCTTCGATGAGAACATCGGGATCCGTGCTATTCAATTGAACATGGGCGACAAGTAACGGCGTATAACGGCTCCGAAGCGCTGAAAAACGCGATGTCTTGTGTTTGATCGTCCGCATTAGTCTTTCATATACAGTTTGTTCAAAGACAGTATCATGAATCGTGTAAGACCTGTCTCTTATACACATCTCCGAGCCCACG